>CACXMR010000007.1 GCA_902768825.1 uncultured Ruminococcus sp. | reverse complement strand
CCACCCGGAGTGTTTCGCTCTCTGCGGAGAGCGACCAGGGGCTCTGCCCCATGGACCCCGCAGCCTTTGAAAAGGCTGGCGAAACTTTTGTGTTGTCGTTCTTGGTTAGACTATCAGCTGCGAACAGCCAACTAACAAATCATATTCTCTGCCGCCTGCGAATCGGGAGCGCAGGCGCAGTGAAACAAGTGCCCTTGGGGTGCTCTGCGCCGAAACTTTTGTGTTGTCGTCTTTCGGGACAATTATCAGTCGATCTTCTCGAAACGTGGAACCTCTTTGCCGTCTACGTTGACGTACTGATAGAATATAGCAGACGGCCTTGCCCAGATCTTCTGCTCACCATACAGCGCTTTGTAGATCACCAGCTCCTCAGACGTCTCACTGTCCTTTGCAAGACAGATAAACTCATACTCCCCGCCCTTGAAATGACGGTACTTTCCCGGTGTGCCGACTGCCGGCAAGGGCTTCCTCTCCTCCGGCTGTGCCTCAGACCATGAAGTGTCTTCTCCTGTGGTCTGCGCATACTCAACATATTCCGTTCCGTCAGGGTATTCCGGTGCTTCGCCGTTTGTCTGCACAAGCACCCTTGTGCCATATGCAGGGATAGTTATGTTAGCATAATTGCCGTTTACGTCAAAGGATGTCCTGCCGTCAAAAACGTCATAGAGCTTTGTTCCGCCGTCAGTGTTGAAGCCCAGCTCAAATTCCTTATCCGTCAGGTTCAATGCGATGTATATTGTCTCGTCCTCAAATTTGCGTTTGAATACAAGCTGCTCGTTGCGGATGAGTGTATTCATAAATGAACCGTACTTGAGAGCCTTATATTGTCTCCTGACAAGTCCCAGCCTGCAAACATGGCGGAAAAGGTCGTTCTCCTCGATATCGCTGACATTCAGGCATGGACGTATGGGATGGTCAAACTCGGTCTTGTTCTTTTGTCCCTTGACGCCCCACTCGCTGCCGTAATAGACAGAGGGCACACCGGGCATGAAATAAAGCACCGAAAATGCGTTTTTTGCCATAAGGGGATCCTTCAGCGTGCTTGCAAGACGGTTAACATCGTGGTTGTCAACAAAATTGTAGGTATAGATATTGTGATAGATACCGCCGTTTGCAAACTGACGGTTAAGAGAGTGGGCTATCTCGAAATAGTTGCGGTCATTGTGTGATGAGTATATGCCCTTGTAGCACTCGTAGTTAGTGCATGAATCCAGCAGGTCAGGATTTGCAAGACGGGCATAGTCGCCGTGGATTATCTCGCCCATGAGCCAGAACTGACTGTTCCTGCCTTTGCAGAAGTGCTTCAGCTCTCTGAGGAAATCCTGATCCATGCAGTATGCAACGTCAAGTCTGAGGCCGTCAATGCCAAATTTGTCCATCCACATGGCAACGGCGTCGAAGATATGCTTTTTCACGTCAGGGTGACGGAGATTGAGCTTTACAAGGTCATAGTTACCCTCCCAGCCTTCATACCAGAAGGGATCGCCCCAAGGGCTGTTTCCTCCGAAGTTAAGGTTCTGGAACCATGAGCAGTAAGGAGAGCCCTGCTTATTCCTGCGCACGTCCTCAAAAGCCCAGAAACCCCTGCCCACATGATTGAATACACCGTCAAGCACGACCCTGATGCCGTTGTCATGGAGAGCCTGACAGATGCGGGCGAAGCTGTCATTATCGCCCAGTCGGTTATCTATGTTATAGTAATCATTGGTATCATACCCGTGTGTCGTAGACATAAACACAGGTCCAAAGTAAACGGCGTTGACATTCATCTTTTTGAGATGAGGAATGAAGTCCATCACCTTGTCAAGGCGATATTCAAGCTTTCCGTCGTTTACTACCGGAGCACCGCAGAAGCCCAGCGGGTAGATGTGATAAAAGACTGATTCATTGACCCAATACATTATGTTATTCTTTCCTTTCAAAGAGGAGTTTTTGCCGTCCCTGGGGACAGCCAGATAATTATATCACAGTTACGCACAAAGCGCAATAGATAAGAAGCTGATAGTCTACCCAAGAACGACCAACGCCTGTCGGCACCCCAAGGGCACTTGTTTCACTGCGCTCGGTCGGTGCTTCTGCCTTCTGCAGAGGTGTCCACCGGACACCCGCACCCCCCGAAAACGTTGTTATCGTCTTTCGTAAGAACAACAAGCCCCCGGCCACTGGAATATATCCGGCGTCGGGGGCATTTGTATGCAACAGGTTGTTTTTTTGTCATTGTTTCACTGATGGAAACGACTGTCCTTCATTTCATAATGGGTAAAACCGTTGATTCGGTTTGCTTCCTTTATCTCGTCCTCGTTTTCTATAAGCATCGGATCCATGCGCTCCTCACTATACTTGGGAACATTGGTATTGATGTAATTGCTCACTACGCTTGCCGCACCAAAACGGTCACCAAAAAGAATGTCCATCTCCTCTGCAAAGGAATCAAAATCAAACTCACTGATGATATCGTTGACACTATCAGATCTTTTCATTTCCTCAGCTCCTTCAAGACTGTACTCCTTTTTCCACCGTATATCATTATACTACATTATTCTCCGATTTCAAGCCCAAAGAATAATTTAAGTGTAGAAAATATTCGGGCTTTGTGATATAATCGTTTTGTAAAAAACATAAAAAGCAAAAGGAATGATCCCATGAAAATACTACACACAAGCCCCCGTGAGGACGGCTTCCGTATGCCCGCAGAGTTTGAAGGACACTACGGCTGCATAATGATCTTCCCCCATCGAAGGGACTCATGGCAAAACGGCGCTTACGCAGCAAGAAAGGCCTTTGCCGAGATAATCGGGATCATATCACGCAGTGAAAAAATGATCGTCTGCGCAAGATATGAGGATTACGACAGTGCCCGCTTCATGCTCCCGGACAGGGTGCGTGTTATCGAAATGGAATCCGATGATTCATGGGCAAGGGACGTCGCTCCTACCTTTGTGACCAACGGGAAGGAAATAAGAGGCATAGACTGGGGCTTCAATGCCTGGGGAGGACTTGAGGACGGTCTTTATTTCCCTTGGGACAGGGACAACAAAATGGCTCGTAAGCTCTGTGACTCCATGGATATCGACACCTATGACAAGCGTGACTTTATCCTTGAGGGCGGATCGATACATTCCGACGGGCAGGGCACGATCATGACTACAGAAGCCTGCCTGCTGAGCAGGGGACGCAATCCTGAGCTGTCAAAGGCCGAGATCGAAAGAGAGCTTATGGACACGCTGGGAGCTGAAAAAATTCTCTGGCTGCCCTGCGGAATCTATAATGACGAGACAAACGAGCACGTAGACAATATCTGTGCCTTCACCTCTCCTGCCGAGGTGGTGCTTGCCTGGACCGACAACAGGGACGACCCCCAGTATGAAATGTCAATGCGCTGCCTTGAATATCTTGAGAACGAAACTGACGCAAGAGGCAGGAGGATCACTGTCCACAAGCTGCCGCTTCCTGAGCCTGTCACCATGACGTCAGAGGAATGTGACGGTCTTGACGACATGGACGGGGAACCTACACGCACCCCGGGCGAGAGACTTGCCGCTTCTTATGTGAATTTTTACATTTCAAACGGTCATGTGATCGTGCCGCAGTTCGGCGACAGCAACGACCAGAAGGCTCTTGACATATTAAAGCCGCTTTTCCCCCAAAGGGAAGTAGTAGGCGTTTATGCAAGAGACATACTTATCGGCGGCGGAAACATCCACTGCATAACACAGCAGATACCAACCTATGACAGATCCGTAACAGGAGGATAATTACAATGAGAAAGATAAAAGTTGCCGCAGTCCAGATGGCTATGGGCTGCAAAATCGAGGATAATATTTTTAATGCGGAATATCTTGTGCGAAAGGCAGCGGCAGAGGGCGCAAACGTCATACTTCTTCCGGAGCTTTTTGAGACAAAGTATTTCTGCCAGCAGCGGGATTACGACTATTATAAGCTTGCAACCACCCTGGAAGAAAACCTTGCGGTAAGGAGGTTCTCTGACGTGTGCAGGACTCTGGGCGTTGCTATCCCGGTGAGCTTTTTTGAGAGGGACAAGAACAATACCTACAACAGCATTGCCATGATAGACGCTGACGGTTCGGTGCTCGGTGTCTATCGCAAGACTCACATACCGGATGACCAGTTTTATCAGGAAAAATTCTATTTCACACCGGGCAACACGGGCTTTAAGGTGTGGGACACCCGCTTCGGAAAAATCGGCGTGGGCATCTGCTGGGACCAGTGGTTCCCCGAAAGCGCAAGGTGCATGGCTCTTATGGGCGCCGACCTGATAATGTACCCCACCGCCATCGGCTCGGAGCCTATTCTTGACGTGGATTCCATGCCCCACTGGAGAAGATGTATGCAGGGTCATGCCGCCGCAAACGTAATACCTGTCATCGCAGCTAACCGCATAGGTACGGAGCAGGTCTTCCCCTCTCCTGACAACAACAACCAAAGCTCCAGCCTCAGCTTTTACGGCTCGTCCTTCATCACCGATCCCACAGGTGAGATCATCGCAGAGGCCGACAGAACAAGCCAGTGCGTGATCTGTGCAGAGCTTGACCTTGACGCCGCCTATGAGCTTCGAATGAGCTGGGGACTTTTCCGTGACCGCCGCCCGGAGATGTATTCACCTATAACAAAATAATGCCTTTTATCAGTGCAGGACTCTCGATACTTATAGCCGCATTTGCTTCTACAGGGGCAAGCGCAATGGGCTTCGGACTGGATCTCAAGGGTGAGACAGAGGTAGCTGTCGGGGAAACCATCACCCTCTCGGCAGAAGCTTGGCTTGCTAATGATGTATATGAGCCGGGTGTGGTTACGAAATGTTTGACGGCATTAACACCAATAATCTTGAAATAACCGTCAAGGCACCTGCCCAGTCAGAGGAGCCTTCAGAAGGACCCTCACAGGAACCGTCGGATGAGCCGTCACAGGAAAGCTCCCAGACATCAGTTCCCGATCCTTCTGCCGAAAAGCCTGTCAGGACGGGTAATGATTCATCAATGATCGGAGCCGCACTCAGCATATTACTATCATCAGCGGTTATTCTTGCTGCGGCATTGGCTAAGAGCAAAAAGCACAGCAGATAATACTACTATTAAATAAAAAGCATGAATATATTTATAGCCTGCCCTTTTCAAAGGACAGGCTATAGTTTTAGATTTCAGCGTTTTCGGGGGGATTTTTTCGCAAAAGTCCCCCGACCGCTACTATGCCACATGAGATTTGAGATAGTCTACCCATACCTCGCAGCCTGCGTAGTTCAGGTGCAGACCCATGTAGTTGGGATCAAGGCATAGACTCTTTGTGAGATTACCCTTGTCGTCCATGACCGCCTCGGCTACGTTCACAAAAATAAATCCGTGCTCCTTGCAGGCCTGGGCAGCCAGTCGGTTGTATTCCGAAATATTCGCATTATTCAGCGAGGACTTGTTGTCCATTTCTTCAAGCAGCGGAGTGATCGACTCAATGTATATCTGTACACCGGGGTTCTTTTCAAGTATCCTCGAACACAGCATTAACATATTGTCCACAGCACCCTGGGGAGTGTATGTCCCTAAGTCGTTCATGCCAAGCATGATGAATACCTTGTTTCTTTCCACAAGGCTTACGGCATCTTCTATGGTCACCTTCTTGCCGTTGAATACCGGATGAAGGTTGCCCTCTCTGTTGATATCCCACAGTGCGGAATGATAGCCTATTCCCACTGAACAAATAAACTCCGCATCGCCCAGCCAGCCGTTGTCGGAATAATTGGACAATGCGTTTGTCACGCTGTCACCCACAAAAACGGCATCATCAAACCAGCTCTCGTCCACCACGGCTCCCGTCAGCTCACCGGGATTCTGCGACCTCTCCTTTACAGTAACCACACATTCGGCGGTCTTGCCGTCAGGGGTCTTTGCCGTGATAGTGACCACGCCGGGCTTCAGTGCCGTTATGCGGCCGTTGCTCTCCATGTCTATCACGGACGCATCAGACCACATCCACTTAAAGCTGTGGTCCGTGGCATCCTCAGGCTCAATATAACAGTCAAGCTTGAAGAGCCCGCCCTCATACATGGTAATGCTGCTGCGGCTAAGCCTTATGTTAGTAACCTTGATCTCCTTTGGTTCAGGCTTTGAAGAGGCTTCCGGCTTTGAGGAGCTTTGCTGCGGCACTGACGACTGCTCCGCAGATTGCTCCTGTATTGACGGCTCCGGCTCGGACACCGGCTCTGAATGTGTCTCGGAGCTTTCCTCAGTGCTTGGCTCCGGCTTACTCTCGGTGCTGCTCTCTGCACTGCTTTCGGTGCTGATTTCGGTGCTGCTTTCGGCACTGCTCTCGGCACTGCTTTCGGGCTTGCTTTCGGGCTTGCTCTCAGTGCTGCTTTCGGGCTTGCTCTCAGTGCTGCTTTCGGGCTTGCTTTCGGGCTTGCTCTCAGTGCTGCTTTCGGGCTTGCTCTCAGTGCTGCCCTCTGCCTCACCCTGCTTTTCAGCAGAGGATTCCTTCACCGTCTCCACAGCAGAGACCGGTGGCAGACTCTTTGGGGATGACTGCTCTGCGGTCGGTGTACTCTTGCCGCAGCCCCCAAGAAAAGCCATTGAAAGCACTGCCGCCAAAATAATACTGATAATACTCTGTTTTTTCATATCCTGTTTCTCCGTAATATCCTCAGACAATGATATTGCCGGCCACCAACCCGAAGCGTACTGCGGGCGTGACCGGCGTAGCTTAAATTCTATAAAGTCACTTTATCTGATACCGTCAGGGTTCTTCTTCTGGAAGTTCCATGTATCTTCACACATTTTGTCAATGCCATACTCAGCCTTCCAGCCAAGCTCCTTGTTTGCCTTTGTGGCATCGGCATAGAATGCAGGCAGGTCGCCCTCACGTCTTTCACCGATAACATAATTCAGCTTGCTGCCGCTGGCCTTTTCAAAGGCGTGGATAATATCAAGCACACTATAGCCCACACCGTTACCGATGTTGTATGCCTCGATGCCTGTGGTGTCAAGTATCTTTGCAACAGCGCAGAGATGAGCCTTTGCGAGGTCAACAACGTGGATATAATCACGGATGCAGGTGCCGTCCTTAGTGTCATAGTCGCCGCCAAAGACAGTAAGCTGGGGCAGTCTGCCTACAGCCACCCTTGCGATGTAGGGCATAAGGTTATTGGGAATGCCGTTAGGATCCTCACCGATAAGACCGCTCTCATGGGCACCGATGGGGTTGAAATAACGCAGCAGAGAGATGCTCCACTGGTCGTCTGCCTTATAAACATCCCTGAGGATAAGCTCGATGAAATGCTTTGTTCTTCCATAGGGATTGCTCACGTCGCCTGTTATCATATCCTCCTTGTAGGGGATGGGGTTATTGCCATAAACGGTAGCGGAGGAACTGAACACTATCTTTTTGCAGCCAAACTTCTCCATTACTTCAAAGAGCACCACGCTGCCGGAGATATTGTTTTCATAGTAAAGCAGGGGAAGCTTTGCAGACTCGCCCACCGCCTTGAGACCGGCAAAATGGATGACTGCATCCACCTTGTTTTCTCCGAAGATCTTCTCAAGACCCTCTCTGTCACGGATATCACATTCGTATCTTTTCAGGGTCTTGCCTGTAATTTTTTCTACCCTGTTGAGCACCTCAGGCACACTGTTGTAATAATTGTCAACGCAGATAACGTCATATCCTGCATTAAGAAGCTCAACGCAGGTGTGGCTGCCGATATATCCGGCTCCGCCTGTAACAAGAATAGTCATGTTGTTTATCTCCTTTACTCAAAAGTATTTCTCAGAATATTATAACCTCTCCGCCTGTGTTTTGTCAACCGAAAGCACGAGCTGTCAGGGGACTTTTGCGGCGCAGAGCCGGCGCTCCCCTATTTGCGGGGGCAGAGCCCTTGGTAAGGGTTTTGGGGGTGCGGGTCTCCGATGGAGACCTCTGCGAAGCAGAAGCACCGACCGAGCGCAGTGAAACAAGTCCCCTTGGGGTGCCGACAGGCGAGACCCGAAGCTCACCAATAAATAACCCCCGCTTCCTGCATCGTTCTGCCGGAAACGGGGCGTGTCTGCTTTTATCAGAAGCCGATGGATGATACCGGCTTGTCCTCGTAGATGCGCTCGATGGCCTCTGCGAAAACAGGAGCCACATGAAGCATAGTAAACTTGTCAAGCATCCTGTCATCAGAAATGCTGACCGTATCAAGAAGTGCAACCTCCTTGATTACGCTGTTCTTAATGCGCTCGATAGCGGGGCCTGAAAGCACTGCGTGGGTAGCGCCTGCATAGACCTCTGTAGCGCCGCCTCTCTCTACGACTGCCTGAGCAGCGTTTACGAGAGTGCCTGCTGTATCTATCATATCGTCAACAAGGATGACCTTCTTACCCTTGACCTCGCCGATGATGTTCATTACCTCGGAAACATTTGCCTTAGGACGGCGCTTGTCGATGATGGCAATGGAGCAGCCCACACGGGTAGCAAAGTTTCTCGCTCTGGTCACTGAGCCGAAGTCAGGAGACACGACTACGAAGTCATCGGGTCTGTCACCGATCTTCTCCTTGAAGAAGTTTGCAAGGATGGGAGCGCCTACAAGGTGGTCAACAGGGATATTGAAGAAGCCCTGTATCTGGTTTGCATGGAGATCCATGGTAAGGACACGGTCTGCGCCTGCGGTGGTGATAAGGTCAGCAACAAGCTTTGCGGAGATCGGATCTCTTGCCTTAGCCTTTCTGTCCTGACGGGCATAGCCAAAATAAGGCACAACAGCCGTGATGCTGGCAGCGGAAGCACG
The DNA here is from genome assembly GCA_902768825.1 of uncultured Ruminococcus sp. Taxonomy (GTDB): domain Bacteria; phylum Bacillota; class Clostridia; order Oscillospirales; family Acutalibacteraceae; genus UBA1213. The sequence continues at coordinate 47,375 of CACXMR010000007.1, read as the reverse complement.
CTTCATGGCATCGATCATTATGAGCAGCTCCATAAGATTATCATTTACCGGAGCGCAGGTGGACTGGACGATAAAGCACTCTGAGCCTCTTACTGACTCGTGGAGCGATACGGATATCTCGCCGTCGCTAAAGCTCGTGACCTCTGACTTTCCTACAGGAATACCAAGGCAGTCAGCGATCTGCTGAGCCACCGGTCTGTTGGAATTACAGGTAAAGATTTTGATGTCCTTGCCGTGAAAATTCATTTGATTCGTCTCCCCATCTTAAATATTTAAAAGATATTTCGGTTTCCGTGCGCACAGATCCCTGCTGCGCAGCCATATACACATACATTCTAATACGATTTTACCAAAAAATCAAGTTATTAGGGGCTTTTCTCCTGCCCCGACAAAATAATTGTACCCTTCAATGCAAAAAGGATAATCAGTGAAATAAATATGATTTAATATGCACAAAGACAGAGCACATATCATCCGCTCTCCTGAACAGATTATTACGGGCGGACTGTGGTATTGTCCGGTATAACTCTGTCCTCTACGAGCACTGCAGGCCCTATCTCGCAGAAGGAGCCGATCTGTGTCCTGCCCCTGATGACAGTCGAAGGAAGAATAACGGTATCAGCACCGATAACAACATCTGTACCAATCATTACCCCGTGGGTGCAGGGAATGATAACGCCGTTTTTCATGTGCTTTTCAAGTATGCGCTGCCTTGCTATCTCATTGAGCATTGCAAGCTGTATGCAGTCGTTGGCTCCCAGCACGGAATCCGCATTGCCGGCATTGAAGGCGATAACAGGGAGTTTGTCCTTCTGGAGTATCTCAATAGTGTCGGTGAGATAATACTCCCCCGTCCTGGCACTCTTTTGCAGACGGCCAAGGGCACTTATGAGGGCATCGCAGTCAAAGCAGTATACCCCCGAATTTACCTCCCTGATCTTCCTTATCTCATCGTCAGCTTCCTTTTCCTCCACTATACACCTAAGGGAAACTCCGTCATCCTCCCTTATCAGCCTGCCATATCCGAAGGGATCCTCTACCTCTGCTGAGACTACCGTGCAGGCGCTTTTGCTGCCCGCTTCAAACGCCTCTGTAAGTGTATCGGCTGACACAAAGGGCGCATCGCCGTTGAGGATAAACACCCTTCTGCCCCTGTTCTTTTCAAGGAAATCCATTGCCGTCATCACCGCATGGCCTGTGCCCAGCCTTTCCGACTGAAACACCGTCTCCGTGTGATAGGGCAGTGTGCCAAGGTATTCCTCCACATACTCCCTTCTGCTGCCAGTGACAACGCATATCTCATCTATTCCCGCAGCCCTCACTGCATCCAGCACCCACTCAAGCATAGGCTTGAAAAGCACCTGTGAGAGCACCTTGGGTCTTACGGATTTCATGCGCTTTCCTTCGCCGCCTGCAAGAATAACGGCGCAAGCGTTATTGTTCATATTAAGACTACCCCCGTTCCTTCTTCATTTTTATGTGCAAATAATTACAGACCTGTCAGGCCTTTTTGCTTGTCTGGGACGATTCCTGCTTTGACGCTTCCTTAGAGCTTTCCGCAGAGGTCTGCTTCGACGCCTCCTTAGAGCTTTCCGCAGAGGTCTGCTTCGACGCCTCCTTAGAGCTTTCCTTTTCAGGAGCGGAAATCAGTTTCTCATTGTCAAAGACCCTCTCGTAGATCTTGTTTCCATCCGGGTCCACATACCTCACCTTTACGGTGATGGTCTTTTTGTTTATACAGCTTTCAAGCTGATCCACAAGGGAGACGAAGATATCGCTCTTCTCTTCTACGGTCTTTTTCACGTTTTCTATGAAGTCCTCCTCAAGCCAGAGGTTGAAATCCTTGCTGAACTTTCTCTCAAACACAAGAGAACCGTTTTCTGCAAAGACGCTGGTGGTGATTATTCCCTGGGAATCAGGCCCCGAAATCTTTGCTACCATCTTCTTTGCAGGCTCCGATGCAAGATATTCCTCCAAGGTGTCATAGGGCCTTGTGTCGTCAAGCTCAAATTTTATGGTGCTGCTGTCCATCACGTCCGAATCGATTATTACCGGCCCTGAGGAATCGCCGTCAGAGGGCGTGTCCTTGCTTTCGTCGCTGGTGCTGTCCTGCTGGCTTCCGATCACACTCACATCCGTGGTCTGCAAGCTTTCATCAGCCTTTTTAGCCTCCGGCGCAGAGTTATCTCCTTTGCCGCAGCCGGCGGGAAGAGAACACAATACTGCAATCACGCAGACGGCAAGTGCTTTTTTAAGCTTCATGGTCATTCTCCTTTCCTTATTTCCACCGGACGGCGGATCACCTGACAAACTCGAATTTCAGTACGTCAAACAATCCGCAGTCGGTTATGCGCAGCTCAGGTATAACCGGCAGAGCTGTAAACGACAGTGTTATAAACGGGTCAATATCCTTATCCACACCCATGTCATAGGCTGTCTTGATTATCTGCGCAAGCTCAGGGATAAACTCATCGGCGGTTTTCATGCTCATCAGTCCGCCGTACTCCAGCGGGAGAGAGCCTGCTGCCCTGCCGTCCTCAATGATGGTATAGCCGCCGTTTATCCTCTCCAGCTCCTTTACAGCCTCATACATATCACTGTCGTTGTCGCCTATCACTATGATGTTATGTGAATCATGTGCTACTGTCGTACCCACTGCGCCGTGTCTCAGTCCGTAGCCGGTTATATATGCACACGCCATGCTCCCTGTGGCATGGTGACGCTCTATTACAGCTATTTTCCTTACAGTTCCGTTATTCATGCCCTGCAAAACCTGAGCATGGGTCATTTTCAGCTTTTTGGTGAGTATCTGGTTCTTTACAAGTCCGATGACCTGATATTCATCCTGCCTTGGGATATTGAAAGCGTTTTCCGGAAGTGGGGCAATATTGACCGACTTTGGCGGGCTGACGGGCTTTTCTATGCCCCTTGTATATGCTGTGGGAGCCGCTTCCTTGATATTATTTATATTCACACCGCTCTTATAGACATCACAGATATTCACGTTGTCAAGGTCGTCAAGTATTACCAAATCGGCTTTGTAACCGCAGGCAACGGCTCCTATGCGCTTGAGGCCGTATATCCTGGCGGCATTTATGGTAGCCATCTGATAAGCCTTTACCGCCGGCAGACCCAGCATGATGGATTTCTTTATATTATACCGGATAGTGCCTTCCCGCCTGATGTCGGCAAGGTGCTTGTCATCGGTGCAAAATGCAAGGCGGGAGGTGTCGATGCGGTTTCTGACCACACCGCTGATAATAGCCTCCAGGTTTTTGGAAGCTGAGCCCTCACGGACAAGCACAGCAAGTCCGCACCTGAGCTTTTCCACAGCCTCCTCATAGGAGGTGCTCTCGTGGTCAGTATCGATGCCGGCACAGACATAAGCGTTAAGATCCTTGCCGCTGAAGCCCGGCGCATGGCCGTCAACGATCATGTCCGAGAATTTCCTGACCTTTCTGACCACCTCGCTGTCGTTTTCAATAATACCTACAGCGTTCATCATCTCGCCCAGCCCAAGAACATTGGGATCGTTTTTGAGAGTCACAAGATCCTCTGCGTTCAGCTCTGAGCCGGAGTGCTCAAAGGGCGTTGCCGGCACACAGGAGGGAAGCATAACATAATAATTAATAGGGCTGTTCCTTGCGGATTTGAGTATATCGGCAATAGCGCCGATGCCGCCCACATTTGCGATCTCATGCGGGTCAGTGATGATAGTGGTCGTGCCCTGCTTCAGCTCCTCCATGGCATAGACCTGAGGAGTCACCATTGAGGATTCCACATGGAGATGGGCATTGACAAAACCCGGCACCACATATCTGCCCTGAAGATCCCTTTCCTCCCTGCCGTGATAATCTCCGATTCCGACGATAAAGCCGTCAGCTATTGCTACGTCCCCTTCTGTTATCTCGCCGGTAAACACGCTGAGTATCCTTCCGTTTTTCAGCACAAGGTCAGGCTCAGTCTTCCCTCTTGCCGCTGAGATCAGGTCCTCAATAATCACCTGTTTTCCTCCGTATCGCATATTTCAACCTCCGTTTTTTGTGCTCTGTTATGATGGGTCAAGTCCTTTGATTCCCCGTCCGTATGTCAGTTACAATCTATTATACACTCAAATGGCCCCGCTTGCAACCTGAAAATGACTTGTCCTTGAGAAAATGCACATCAGAACGCAAAAATGTGGGGTCAAATCGTCAATCAGAGACCGTTATTCACCATATCAGACAATGCTTGTCACGATAACCCACATCAGGGGGCTTGTTTTTTTTATAAGTATGTGATAGAATATCTGTTGTGGAAAAGACTTATGCTGATCCATCGATATAGTATCTGCCCGTAGCACAGCTGGATAATGCATCAGACTCCGACTCTGAAGATCGGGAGTTCGAATCTCCCCGGGCAGACGGAAACGCCCCTCACTACGTTCGGGGGCTCAATGAATAGTGAATAGAGAATAGTGAATAGTTTATAGTGATGCGTCCCTGGGCGTTTCCGTATTATTCGTTATTCTCTATTCACTATTCGTTATTCACTAAAAGATAAACTATAGCTCAGATAAAACCTGATACAGCAGAACATTTTTCCCGCTTGCATTATTCAAATAATAATTGTGTTAATTCGAGTCCGCCAATCTCTAAGCCAATTATCTTTTGTGGCATCGGAAACGCCCCCTCACGGAAACGCCCCCTCACTATGTTCGGGGGCTCAGTGAATAGTGAATAGAGAATAGTGAATAGTTTATAGTGATGCTCCCACGGGCGTTTCCGTATTATTCGTTATTCTCTATTCACTATTCGTTATTCACTAAAAAGAAAACATGTTGTTCAGAAAAAAGCCGAAAGCATCGCAATAAACAAGTGAGGACTGATCCCGTAAGGACCAGTCCTCTTATTATTTTGCTTATTTTTTTGTATTTGCACCAATCCTTTAAGGTGCTCCGGCTGAATAGATTTATTGAGCCTTGACAGCTACACGGCACTTTGCCGCAATACCATTAAAGGTCCTTGCAACAACATATACCGCACCGGTGCCGACAGCAGTTACCTTGCCGTTATCTACTGTGGCGATATCCTCGTTATAGCTTGTCCAGGTGATCTTGTCGGAAGCCTCATCCTCCAGGAACGCAACACCCAGATCAAAGGTTTCTCCGATCACGAGCTGTCTGTCCGTCTCAGTAAGAGTGATCTCTGTGGGTCTGTTCTTTACGGTCACTGTGCAGGAAGCTGATGTGCCATTGAAGGCGGTGACTGTGATGACAGTCGTTCCCACATTTGCAGATGAAGCTGTGACCTTGCCGTTCTTTACCGTAGCAACGCTCTCATTGCTTGACGACCAGATTATGCTGTGTGAAGCTGTTCCGGCGGGAAGGGTATAATCAAGCTGTATGGATTCGCCGGTGCCGATAGTCTTGCGGGCAGCGCTGAGTGTGATAGAATTGGGTGCAGCGCTGACATTTACGGTGCAGGAGGCTGTCTTGCCGTTGTAGGTCTTTGCCTTTATCACTGCAGTACCGCCTGCCACGGCAGTTATCACGCCTTCCTTGACGGTTGCAGCCTTAGTGTTGCTTGATGTCCATGTGATAGCGGAGGATGAACCATAGGGAAGCTTTGCTGCAAGCTCTACCTGCTCGCCGACACCCATATCAATAGCTTCCTCGTCAAAGGATACACTCTCAGGAGCCTCTTTGACGCTAACATAAGTCTTGACTATCACTCCGTTGTATGCTCTGAGAGTTACTGCCGCAGCTCCGGGGGTAATACCTGTAAGCTTGCCGTTCTCTACAGAGAAGAGTGTCTCGTCGGTTGATTTCCATGCAAGCTCTCCGGCGCAATCCGAGGGAAGCACCGATTTAAGCGTCAATGTCTCACCGACTCCGATGAATACTCTCTGGTTAGTCACGTCGTTCTGTCCGTCACTGATGGAAAGATCGCCGTCAGAGGGTGCAAAGCGAACAGTTACATCACAGACCGCCGACTTGCTGTTGAAGGTTGTGACAGTGACCTTTGCACTGCCGGTACCCACTGCCTTGAGCTTGCCGCCGTTGACAGTAACAACGCTCTCATCAGAGGTGCTCCAGTCGATCACGTTTGAAATGCTTCCTTCGGGGAGGATATAATCAAGCTGATAGGTCTCGCCCTCACCAAGGATAAGCTTGCTTTTGCTGAGGCTGATGCTGTCGGGCTGATTGAGTATCTCAAAGCTGCAGCTTCTGGAAATACCGTTATAAAGCTCAGCCTTGACAACTGCCTTGCCAAGTCCTACCGACTCGACAACGCCGTCATTCACCTTAACAACCGATTCATCAGATGACGTCCACTTGATCCTTGCGTAGGTGCCTGCCGGGAACTTAGCGGTAAGCTCCGCCTTTTCTCCCATTGCCATTGTAACTGCCTGCTCACTGAGGGTAAGGTCGGTTGGCTCTTCTCTTACCACTACTGAGGTAACAGCCTTGATGTTGTTATATGTTCTTACAGAAATTATTGCTGAGCCTGCGCTGTAGGTTGTGACCTTGCCGTTGCTGCTGACCTTTGCGATGTCCTCTGCATTTGACATCCATCTGAACTCAGATGCAGTATCTGATGCAAGAGATGCCGACAGCTGGAAGGACTCTCCCTTGCCGAGGTAGACCTTGATGTCGCTGACAGAAATATCTCCGGCTGCGGGAGCTCGCTTTACAGTCACCTTGCAGGTAGCTGTCTTGCCGTTGAAGGTGGTCACTGTTATTGTAGCCGTACCCGTGCCCATAGCGGTGATCTTGCCCGTTGCGTCCACATCTGCGACTTTCTTGCTGCTTGTTGTCCAGACCATGCTGTCGGATGCGGTGCCCTCAGGCAGCTTTGCAGTCAGCTGGAAGGTCTCGCCTACGCCCATCTTCCTGCTGGTCTTGTTTAGTGTTACCTTATCGGGAGCTTTCTTGACTGTCACGTTGCAAACCGCACGCAGTCCGTTATATGTCTTGACGGATACTATAGTCGTACCTGTGGCCTTTGCGACCACCTTGCCCTTTGACGCAGCCACAATTGCCTTGTTGCCGCTTGCCCAGGTGAGCTTGTAGGATGCTTCGTTTGCGGGAAGCACTGCGTCAAGATAGACAGTCTCTCCCACGCCTAAAGTCTTTTTGTCCGAGCTGACCGAAAGCTGTGTGTGAGCTTCCCTTACGACCACCGGGCACGAAGCCTTTACACCGTTAAAGGTCTTGACTATAATGATCGCCGTGCCGATGCCTACTGCCTTGACGGTACCGTCGCTCACTGTGGCGACATCGGTATTGTTTGAGGTCCAGGTTATATTAGCAGAAGCTGTCTTTGCAGGAAGGATCGCCTTGAGGGTAACAGACTCTCCCTTGCCCACGAATATCTTTGATTCGCTGATGCTTACGGAAGTGGGTCCTTCCTTGACAGTCACACTGCACTTTGCCGTAACCCCGTTGAAGGTCTTTGCGGTGATGACCGCAGTGCCTGTCTTGTATGCGGTGAGCTTTCCGGTGTCGTCAACAGACACCACGCTCTCGTTGCTGCTTGTCCATGTTATCGTACCGGAGGCTGTTCCGGTCGGAAGTGATGTTGAAAGCTGATATTTTTCTCCTGCGCCCAGGTCTGTTTTGCTGACGCTCATTGAAAGCGAAGTGGGAGCCGCAAGGACCTTCACCTTGCAGGATGCGATCTTGCCGTTGAAGGTCTTGACCTTAACGGTAGCATCTCCTGCGCTCTTTGCCGTCAGCACTCCGGCCTTAACGGCAACGACGGCGGAATTTGAGGTTGACCAGGTAAGCTTGTCAGATGCGGTGCTCTGGGGAAGCACAGGCGTAAGGGTCAGCTTTTCGCCAACGCCCAGGGATATCGCACTGCTGCTGAGCTCTATGCTGTCGGGAGCGTTCCTTACCACAAAGGAACACATTGCAAGCTTTCCGTTATACGTTCTTGCATTGATGGTGGTGACGCCCACGCCCACAGCCTTTACAAGACCGTTTTCTACTGTGAGGACATCGTTGTCCGATGAGGTCCATCTTATCACCGAGGAGGCAGATCCCGAAGGTATGGTAGCCTTGAGCTGTATGGTCTCACCGACGCCAACGATCTTCTTTGTTTCATTGAGCTTTATCCAGCCGGGTGCCGCCTTGACTGTGATGGTGCACCTAGCGATCTTGCCGTTATATGTCTTGACTGTAATCGTAGCAGTGCCATCGCTCTGTGCGGTAACCTTGCCGTCCTTTACAGTCACTTTGCTGCTGTTGCTGCTCCAGGTTATGACGCTGCTGGCGCTGCCCTGAGGCAGACTATAATTGAGCTGGACGTTTTCGCCCACGCCCATGTTAAGACTTGTCTTGTCAAGGGTTATCTTTGAAGGAGCATTCTTTACCCTGACAATGCAGGATGCCTTCTTGCCGTTGAAGGTGGTCATGGTAATGGTCGCAGTGCCGGCCTTGACAGCCGTTACCTTGCCGCCAACGACCTTGGCAACAGCCGTATTGCTTGACTTCCATGTGTTTGAGAAGGAAGCGTATCCCTCCCTGAACACCGGATCAAGCTGCACTGACTCGCCCACGCCTATGACCGTTTCGGAGGAGGCGAATTTCACCGACAGCGGTGCCTTCTTCACGTTGATGCTGCAGGCTGCGCTCTTGCCGTTATAGGTCCTTACAATTACTATGGAATTGCCCTCCTTGAGCGCCTTCACCTTGCCGTTGTCCACGGTCAGGGCGTTTTCGTTGCTGGAGGTCCAGCGTCGGCTGCCTGATGCGCTGCCCACCGGAATAGTGCTTTTCAGGGTGAGACTCTCGCCGATACCCACATCGATCTTCTTCTGATTGAGGGTAATGGATGTGGGAGCCGCCTTTACGGTGACATTGCAGGTTGCGGACTTGCCGTTATATGTCTTGACCGTGATGGTAGCTGAGCCCTTCTGCTGAGCCTTGATCTTACCGTCGGTTACTACTACCACCGCACTGTTGCTGGATCTCCATATAAAGTCGCCTTCAGTGCTGTGTGCGGGAAGTATCGCTTCAAGCTGTTCGGACTCTCCCACGCCGATGGTCGTGCTTGTCTTGTTGAGACTTACCTTTGACGGCGGGCGGGTGACTGTGACTACACACTGGAAGTATGCGCCGTTAACAGCCGTTGCAGTAATGGTGGCTGTGCCCACATTCTTAGCCGTGAGCTTGCCGTTATTGACCGTCACCACATTACTGTTTGAGGTCTTCCATCTGAGGGTCTTGTTAGGAGCCTCCTGAGGAAGCACCGTAGCTTTGAGGGTGCCTGTCTTGCCTACCTCAAGATTGAGGTTTTCTCTGTCAAGAGTTACCGACAGGGTCACGGGAATGACCTCAACAGTCATCTTTGCCGTAGCGCCCGTGAGTGACGAATAAGCGGTTATGGTGGTAGTACCCACACCAATAGCCTTTACCACGCCGTTTGTTACGATAGCGACCTTGGTGTTGCTGCTGGTCCATTTGATGTCGCCCACATAGTAGACCTTGCCCTTTTCACCGTCTATGGTGGTGGTGGAGCACATCTCATATTTCAGCGAGGTACCCTTGATCTGTGCGCCGGTCTTGCCTGTAGTGCAGACAAGCTCAGGAGCCGACAGATATTTGGACTTGACCTTTATGGACACCATGGTGTCATCCACATAGGGTCCATATTTGCCGTCAAGAGGGCTTTTGCTCTTGTAGAGACGTCCCGCAAAGGACGAATAGGAAACACCGCAGTCAACGGAGAAGAACCCTGCAAGACCTATATGGGTATACTCAGGGTTGATGAGTATCTTGTAGTGTCCTGATTCCTTGTCGGTGCCGTAAACATAGTCCTCTTTTTCATCGTAGAACTGCTGTATGCCATAGAGCATATTCTGATAGCCGTTCCACGCAAGCACCTCGCCCTCCTTGTTGCTGCCGGGCATTGAAAGGGTGAAGGTGTCCCTGTCGTTTGGTCTTACATGATCCCTTCTGATGCAGGCCTCAGCCGCTCTCTGCCTTGCGATGGTCTCCAGCTCCGAGGACCATCTCAGGGGCTGATAATCAGTAAGGGTCAGCTTCTTTGATGGGTTTGCAGGGTTCACAAGACCCTCCTTGCAAGCCTCAAGCCTTATCTCGTTGACCCTTGCCAGAGCCTCGGCTGCTGTGGTGTAGTATCTTCCTCTGACACCTACGGTCACAACGTCCGACTTGAAGGCCGATAATGAGTTTAGTGACTCTTTAGCCATGGGAGTCACTGCTGTGACCTTGCCCTCTTCTGTCAGTTCTCCGACTGCAGTGTTACTGCTTCCTGCCGTATCCGTCCGGATATCATATTCCGTGGTGATAGGTGCGGCAAGCGCAGACATTCCGGAACAGACAGCACCGGCAAGCATCACAGACGCCAGCTTTTTGAAAATACCACTGATCTTCATGTCATCGCATCCTTTTCCTGAATTCTGAAATAGATAATATAGCCATATTACCCAAAAAGCATAAACTATACAATGTAATTATATCAAACATCCGTGAGTTTTGCAATACAAAATGAGCAGCTTTACTACAGACTTTACTACAATTTTGTGAGAGTGCAAATGTCGGTCTGTTCCAAAAAATATGGGTTGATTAATCCTGTGCATCGGTGTATAATAATATAATGTGAAATTATGTTAAAAGGCAGCCGGAAGGAGCGGCGCAGCGGCAGGCTCCTGCGGATGCCGTTAATTAATCATTGAGGTGATGGGCCGTGGCAGATAAAAAATATGATGTGGGTATTCTCGGTGTGTGGATGGGCTGCAACTACGGCAGTGTTGCGACTTATTATGCGCTTAATCAGGTGATATCCTCACTGGGATACTCTGTGCTCATGATAGACAAGGTGCTGCCTAAAAACAGCGGTAAGGATTTTGAGCACGAAATGACCCATGCAAGACGCTTTGCAAACGAACACTATAATATTGCTCCTGCGCTGGAGCTCAAGGATTATCACAAGCTTAACGACCTGTGCGATACCTTTGTCATAGGCTCCGACCAGGTCTGGAACTACGGCATCAGCAAGAGTGCCGGCAAGGCATTTTATCTTGACTTTGCGGATGACAGCAAAAAGAAGATAGCCTACGGCGTGTCCTTCGGTCACGGGGTGGATTTTGCTCCCGATGACGAGAGGATGGCTATTTCAAAGCTCATGCACAGGTTTGACGCTATAGGAATAAGAGAGGACGACGGCGTGCGTATCTGCAGAGAGTCATACGGTAATGATTCGATACAGGTGCTTGACCCTGTTTTCCTTCCCGACCCCGAAAAGGTCTATAAGCCCCTGGCAGAAAAGTCTTCCCACAGGGAGACCGAGCCCTTTATAGCGACCTATATACTTGACCCTACTCCGGAAAAGCGTGAGGCTCTGCTTTATATTTCAAAGAAGCTGGGAGGCCTGAAGATAATCAATCTTCTTGACGGCCTGCCCTGGACGTTTGCGGATAACCGCAGAAAAATGAATCTTCCCAACTGCATAGAGAACCTTCAGGTAGAGGATTGGCTGTATTATCTCAGCAATGCGGAGTTTGTGGTGACTGATTCCTGCCACGGAGCAAGCTTTGCTATGATATTCAGAAGGAACTTTATTTCCATAACCAACAGCAGAAGAGGCTATTCCCGCTTCCATTCTCTGGCTACGCTGTTTGGCTTCAAGCATAGACTGGTGACGGATGTTAGCAGGATAATGCGAGATGATTCCCTGCTCAAGCCCATCGACTACAGAAGGATAAACACCGTGATGGAAAGAGAGCGTGAGAGAAGTCTTGAGTGGCTGAAACACGCCCTGAGCGCCGACAGATCAACTCTCAAGGCGGACGCCTCAATAAGCAGGTCAGTAGCCGCAACTCAGAATATTGAGCTTTGCACAGGCTGCTCTGCCTGCGTCAGCGTGTGCCCTGCAGAGGCTGTTTCACTGGTGCCCGACAAGCTGGGCTACTACAGGAGAAACGTCAATCCTCAGCTTTGTGTCAACTGCGGGCTTTGCAGCAAGCTTTGCCCCTCCATTAACCTGCCGAAGAAGTCCAACACAAAGACCCCCGATCTGTATGAATTTATTGCAGCGGGTGACGACGTGCTCTACAAAAGCTCCAGCGGCGGCATTTTCCCTGTCATGGCAAAGGAAGCCTTCCGCAGAGGAGGCGCAGTTGAGGGAGCCGCATGGACCGAGGATTTGACCGTCAGGAACATTGTCATAGACAACATCAACGACCTGCCTAAGCTCCAGAAATCAAAGTATATGCAGAGCTTTACGGGCAATGTCTTTGCCGAGGTGAAGGAGCGCCTTGAAAAGGGACAGTTTGTGCTGTTCACCGGTACGCCCTGTCAGTTGGCGGGTCTGCAGGCATTCCTGAGGAAGGATTACGACAACCTTATCAAGGTGGATATCCTCTGCGGAAACGCACCCTCATCACTTTTCTTCAGGAAATATATCAATGATTCCTTTGGAGATAATCTGAAGGAATATCAGTTCAGATACAAGTCTCCGTCACACCCCTGGGACAGCAATATAGTCAAGCTTTCCTTCAACGACGGAAAGGAAAGGATCGTCAGGGGAGCAAAGGAGGATCAGTATCAGAGAGTTTATCACAGCCACACCATGTGCTCAAAGCACTGCGAAAAATGTGACTATCAGTCTGTGCCAAGATACGGAGATATCACTATCGGAGATTTCTGGGGCATAGCCAAGCGTGACCCGAAGGTTGAATCCAAAAAGGGAGTTTCCGCCGTGTTGTGCAACAACGAAAAGGGCAGGAAGTTCTTCAGCTCGCTGCCAAAGGATGAGATCGCCGTTGCCAAAAAGGTTCCGCTGCAGTGGCTCGGCAAAAACGGCATTGCCCTTGGCGGAGCAAGAAACTTTGTTTCTCCCAGGAGGGATGAATTCTACGATGCAGTACAGCTTCTTCCCTTCGGCAAGGCTGTCAACTATGCACTGAAGCCCAACCGCGGTATGTATCCCTATGCAAGAGCGGGCTATCTCCTTCAGTGCACAAACGGCAGGACACATTTCAACGCTGACCAGAACGTCTGGGAGGAGCATTTCATAAACGGTCACACGGTGCTTACTACAAGGCCGACAAAGCCTGAGCCGGGAAATTATGCGACAATACCGCTCAACAACCTGCTTACCATCGGCAAGACCTATGCCCTCAAAATCAGGTTTATGCTCAGGACGGAGGACACGGTCCTCAACTTCCATATCAAGGATTCTGCGGACAAGAGCCTTCAGGTAATCCATTCCCATACGGTGAATCCCGCTCAGAACGGTTCATGGATAGAAAAGACCATAAGATTCGTGCCTAATGCCATATACTATGATGAATTTATGATAGGTGCGGCTCAGATAATGGGCGAGGACGCATTTATCGCATTTGACTATATTATCATAACCGAAGAATGATACCGACTGAATCGGTTGAGACAGGAGTGAAGTTCAATGGATAACAATGACATCGTCAATGAGGAGGAGTTTGATCTGGCGGAGGCCTTCTTTGACGGCGAAGAAAAGGAAAGACCCCTTGCCTTGCTGGAAACATTGTGGTTCGGGCTGGATTACGGCAGCATCCTTACTGCCTTTGCGCTCTACAACACTGTCAGGAGCTTTGGCTGGGACGCTCATCTGATGAATAAGCCACCGGAGCTGTGGACGGATCATTACGCCGACCCGGACAATATTGCCGGCAAGTTCATTTACAAATACTGCGAGGTTGAGCCTGTCGCAGATGACCCCAGCATCATGGAATGGATCATCTATGACAAGGACGCCTTTATTGTGGGGTCCGATGTTATCTGGAGCTACAAGGTCTGCGGCAAGCAGTCGGGGAAGCATTACTTTCTGGATTATGTGCCGGAGGACAGGATAAAGCTGAGCTATGCTACTTCCTTTGGTTACAGCTATTCAGGCCCCTACGGCGATGACCAGAAGGCCTGCGGAAAGCTGCTCTCAAGCTTTGACGCAGTCTCAGTAAACAACTACATCAGCGCTGACATACTCTACAGCAGGTTTGGCATTGACGGCGAGACCGTACTTGATCCGGTGTTTCTCTGCAGCACAGAGGAATATGAAAAAGCCGCCGCAAATGCACCCTGCCGGGGACAGGAATCTGACAGCACATTCATTTTTACCTACATAAAGGGCGGCAGCAAGAGAAAGAGGGAGTTTGTTCTCCTTGGAAACGATATCCTTGCGTCAAGGTCCTTCAGCCCGATGCGCAGCTTTATCGATATCAACGCTTTTCCGGAATCACGGGAGATGTTTGGCCTGGATGTAGCCTTCCATATTACTGTGGAGGACTGGCTCTACTACATGATACACAGCGAATTTGTAATTACAGACGACTATTACGGTGTCTGCTTTGCCATAATCTTCAACAAGCCCTTTGTGTTTATTGATTCGCTCAGCTATGACGGACTCAACAACGTCTATGCCCTGCTGTCATCTCTGGGTCTTGAGGACAGGATGGTAAACGTGGATGACGACTTCAAGGATAAGGAATACCTTTTCCGTATGCCCATAAGATATAACAAGGTGAACAGAAAGCTCAGCGCCATGAAGGAGCAGTCTGCCGGATGGCTGAGGAGCAGGCTTTCACCCGCTGATAAGGAGGCTCAGGACATTGGGTAACATAAGATTCAAGCTTCAGAACATTCTGATAGAAAACAAGAGGAGCCTGGAACAATACGGGGAAATGATGTACCGTGGAGACACGCTCCGCTATAACAAGACTATCTCAGCCTATACCCTCAGACCCGGTGAGTTTGCTGAGTTCTTCACATATTTCAATGCCTGCTCACTGTCTAAGTGGCGCAAGTATGGAAAGGTCGACAATGTTTCCCTGAGCCTTGTATGCAAGGGTGATTTCAGGATAACCATGTTCGGGCATTACACCGACGGCAGCGACATAAGCAAGGAGACCCTTGGCACCAGGGAATATCATCTGGACGAAAAGACAGATATAAACATCCCTGTTCCCAAGGATACAAAATGCTCGGTGATCGGCTTCCGTATCAGGGTGATGGGCAGCGGCAACCCGGAAAGAAAGCCGGGGGATGTCAACTTCTGGTTCTATGAGGGCGGCTGGAACACCTTTATTGACAGGAGCATGATAAATGATGTGCGCATAGCACTGACGACTGTTACCTTCAAAAAAGAGGAATATATCATCAGCAATATGTCTCTTCTTGAGAAGGAGCTGTTCTACACCGACGAGCCTGCCAGGGATCACATCAAGGTGCGCATCATAGACAACGGCCGTACCCTTGACCCGGAGGACTTTGAAAGCGATTACATGGAGCTGCTCCCCAATGAAAACACCGGCGGCTCCGGAGGCTATACACGGGGAATGATCGAGGCTATAAACGACAAGGATTTCAGACCGACCCATGTTCTTCTCATGGATGATGATGTGCTTGTCCTGCCCGAAGCCTTCGTGAGGACCTATTCCCTGCTGGCGCTGCTCAGACCGGAATACTCCAATCGGTACATAAGCGGAGCTATGCTGTTTTATGAGAAAATGAACATCCAGCACGAGGATGTTGGTTTTGTACATGACGACGGCTCCTACGGTCCCAACAAAACTGACTTTGATATGTGCCGCTGGGATTCAGTGCTGAAAAATGAGCGTGAGTTTAATTACCACAAAAACTCCTATGCCGGCTGGTGGTACTGCTGTGTGCCCGTCGGAATGATAAAGCGTGACAGGCTCCCACTGCCGCTGTTTATCCGTGGAGACGATGTAGAGTTCAGCCTTGCAAACAATGCTGAGTTCCTGACTCTCAACGGAATCTGCATCTGGCACAGAGGCTTCTCAACAAAGTTCAATGCCGCATTGGAGCTGTACATGGTCCACAGGAACAGTCTGATAATCCAGGCTGTCAGCGGAATCTGCAAGGATATTGATTTTATTGAGCGCATAGAGGGCTTCTTCTGGAAGGAGCTTCGCAGGCTTGCCTATAACAACTGTGAGCTGCTTCTTGATGCGGTGGAGGAGTTTTGCAACGGTCCTGAGTTCCTTTTCACACCAGAGGGCGAAAGGATAATGAAGGAACACGCCAAGAAAAACGAGGCTATGTTTGTTGCGGAATCGGCTTACCGTGACATCCCGATAGACTACAGCACCATTTATCAGAAGAACCAGACTCCGCTGACTCCTATGGAGCTGGAAAGATATGAAAAGACCTGCAACGGTCAGACTCTTCAGGACAGTGCTCTGAAGAAGAAAATTGCGGTGATCGCCTATGACTGGTTTGACGATCCTGCCAAGCAGTATATGGCTGAAAAGATACTTGCTGTAAATGCCTTTGATCACACTGCCCACCTCAGGGTAAGGGACAAGGAAAGGTTTGAGGAGCTTGTTGCCCGCCACGACAGGGTAATGGATTATTACAATACCCACAAAGAGGAGATCGAACAGCAGTATGCAGAGGCCGGAAAGACACTCAAGACGGAGACCTTCTGGAGAAAATATCTGAATATGCCGCCCCTTGACGGCGATCAGGAATAATAGCAAGCAAAGCACCCGTACCGGTTTTGTGACCAGGTACGGGTGCTCTTTAGTGTAACTATCATACTTCAGAGGGCTTGAATACGGGCATGAGCTGGAGCTTGAAGAGATTTCTCCTGTGGAGGGTGTCGATGCGCTCCTTTGCGACAGGATCGTCTATCACTCCCTCACGGATGTAGCGGTCGAGCATTGCATAGGTAAAGCCGAGATTGTCCTCGTCGGTCTTGCCGCAAAGCCCGTCTGAGGGCACCTTGTCAACAAGCACTGAGGGAAGTCCCAGGAGCCTGCCGATCTGCTTGACCTCATCCACTGTCAGCATGGAGCATGGGCTGAAATCTCCCACGGAATCGCCGTATCTTGTGGAATAACCCACCCAGTCCTCGGAAAGATTGCAGGTGTTGGCCACTCGTCCGTTGTTGCTCTGGGATACAGCATAAAGAGTTGCCATGCGGATGCGTGGGGGAAGGTTTATCCTGCTCTGATCCTGCAGCTCAAAGGGGATGTTCTTTATCACCCCGTCAACTGCATCCTTGATGTTGATGATATAGTGTTTTATGCCCAATGTATCAACCAAAAGCTTTGCCTTATCCAGGTCGCTCTGCTCGCCGCAGGGCATGAGCACGCCTATTACTCTGTCCTTTCCGAGAGCCTCAACGCAGAGAGCCGCTACGATTGAGCTGTCCTTTCCTCCGGATATTCCGACAACCGCATTACATCCGGGACCGTTCTTATCAAAAAAATCTCTTATCCAGGCTGTACATTCATTTTTTATTTTTTCTGCATCAAACATTGTTTTTCCTCCTTTTATTGTTTTCATCTTCTGCTTTTTTATTATATCAAAATATCGCCGCATTATCAATAGGCAACAGGAGAGTGCAGGACTTTTCCCTCGAAGGAGTGCGGCCTTTGACTGAGGAACTCTATTTATGACAAATTATGCTCAAATATGAGCAGAATTGATAAATAATGCTTGACTTTGGCTAAATTTATGGTATAATTTAATCAAGCAGGAAATAATCTGGCAAAAGTGCAAGATTTTTCTTTAGCTGCTTAATCCACAGCAAAGGAGAGATCAATATGGTATCAAGAGTTCTTACGGTAATGAACGAAGAAGGCTTTCACATCAGGACAGCGGCGGCTCTCGCCGGAGCGATGGGACGTTATCCCTGCAGGGTTTCGATAATATTCAACGGAAACGAGTATGATGCCAAGAGCACTCTTAACATAGTCACAGCCTGCATAAAGTGCGGGAATGATTTTGAGCTTGTTTGTGACGGAGAGCAGGAAGCGGAAGCTCTTGAGACAGCCGTTGATCTCATCCAGACAGGTCTTTCTGCATAGACGCCGGTTCCGATTTCGCTGGGGCAGAAACCCAAACTGTAACTGCACCCTTGCGATTCTTACTTCCATCCAGCGGATACTGAATTTTTGTGTCAGGGGAACTTTCATCGTACATACTACTCCTGTCCCGATTTCGCTGGGGCAGAAACCCCAAACTGTAACTGCACCCTTGCGGTTCTTACTTCCATCCAGCGGATACTGAATTTTTGTGTGAGGGGGACTTTCATCGTACATACTACTCCTGTCCCCTATTCCCGGGGCAGAAACCCAAACTGTAGCTGCACCCTTGCGGTTCTTAGTTAATTATCGATTCGCGGAAACAGAAGCGGCATACCCGAAAAGCAATTAACGCGAATCAGCTTTTTTGAAAGGGGGTCAGGGGGGAATCTTTGTTCACTTGAACAAAGATTCCCCCCCTTTAAACAGCGTTGAAGATGTCGGAGATCTTGTACCAGGTAGGGAAGTTGACCACGCCGGTCACGGGAAGGGAGAATATCTGCTGAAAAACACGGACGCTGTTTTCGGTTTTGGGGCCGTAGATGCCGTCAACGGAAAGCTTTGGAATAAGGGGGAAGTTGTTTGAGATCTTGTTGAGCTGGGACTGAATGACACGGACGTTTGAGCCACGGGAGCCGTTTCTGAGTATGCCCGGAAAGGAGATCGGTATGCCCTGGACCTTGCGGGCTTCACGGAGAACGATATCGTAGCCGTAGTAATACTTTAATATCTGGATGGCGGAGTAGCCCTGCCTGGCGAGGTCTGAAGAACCCCACTGGCTCAGCCACCCCTCACGCTTCACACGCCTGCCGTCACAGTATTGGGTGAATAGAGGCTGGGTAATGTCGGCCTTTGAGATATAGAGATTGAATATCTCGTCAGTGACCTCGGCGATCTCCTGGAAGATATTTCTGCCGTAGAAGAAAGCCTGGTCAAAGGCAGTGGAACTGGTAATGGTAAAATCATAGCCCTTGCCCCGGTACCACTCGGTGTAAACACGGTTAAGAGTAAATGAAATAATCGCAAGGATGTTGGCTTTGAGGGCTTCACGATCCCAGGTGGCATAGATCTCAGAGCTTGCCACATTGTTGATGTAATCCTTGAATGTCAGGGTGTAATCCGGCGCCCTGCTGTCTGACGGTACGCCGTCATGGACGACGATGAACTCAGGTATCACAGGCTCCGGCAGCACCACAAGATTGTCAGGAAATGGAAGCCGCTTTATCTCTGATTCGGGAATCTTGTCGGGATAGTCGCCCCAGAGCACCGGATAGGGAATGTCAATGTTGCTCTCGGGAGAGGTAAAGGAAATGTTCTGTACTGCGGTGGAGTCGGGAAAAACCTGGATGTTCTCTATGCTTACGGCTTCATAGCCGGGAAGAAGAGCCGTCAGATCATACTGGCTGAAGGGGCGGGGCATGTCGCTGTCCTGAGAAAACTGAAGGGGCGGTGCGGGAAGTCGGATAGGCGGCAGCTGTCCCTCAGCGTTGGTGACAAGCTCAGAAATCACCTCGCCGTCGGTTGAGGAAACGACTATCTGTGCACCGCCGGCGGGAAATGCAGGGTTCTTTAAAAAGGTGTTGACTCTCAGGAGTCCAAAGCTTTCATCCGGGAAAAAGGGTGTTGACAATAAAATCACGCTCCGGTCATTGTGTGTTATATGGAAAAGGGATAAGTCAGAGGACGTGGCTCCGGGAGCTTACTGACTGCGCCCATCCTTGTAGTCCGATGCCGTCTCTCTCAAATAAATGAAGCTGTTGTAGAGGTTCAGCTTGCCATAGCCCCATTTCACATTGGGATAAACCATTCCGTCGTCACGGGTGCAGCCGCCGATGAGCAGGCTTTTGATAAGGTCGCCGTTGATGGTGGGCATATTGTTCTTTATTATGCCCCACTCCATCAGCAGGGCAGCGGCTCCTGCGGTAATGGCTGCAGCGGCACTGGTTCCTGTCATGGTGCCGTAGCCCGCAGGATATATCCCCCGGACGCCTACTCCCGGAGCGACAAAGTCCGGAGCCATCCGGGGCATTCTGGTGGGGCCCCATGAGGATGAAACGGACAGGCTGCCGTCCTCTGTATTGTAGGAGCCGCAGGTGATGGAGCGTAGGGCGGCGGCTGGATAGACAATGGTGTATTCCGGTACCGGGCGCAAAAATTCTACCTCGCTGCACACCTGTCCGCTAATCGGCAGCCATGCCCAATAGCCCCCGTCAATGACCGAATCACCAAAAATGCGGATATCCCAGATGCCCTCTGTCGCATTTTCAAAGCCGACTATCATGTTGTTGTTTATGTCCTTGAAGTACCTGATAAACACACGGGTCTCTTCAAGGATTAGTTTTTCGGAAAATTCAAGACCCGACCGGAAGGGCATTCTCGGTATGACCTCTCCTGTGGGCGAGACGATACCCAGGGAAAGCTTGTCAAATGCCGGTCCGAAGATTATCACCGAAAAGGATGCACCCTGCCTGCCCACCTTGATGCTCACGTTGTCAACGGTGTTGCTGCCTGAGAGCCTGCCCTGGGTGTGGTGCCTTGCGTTGGCCTCGTTACCTGCGGCGGTAACAAAGGCTACTCCGGGCCGCTGGGACACAAAGGAGATATAGTCCTCAAAAAGGGTGTTGCCGTCATGGGCACTGGTATTGGAACCCATGCCTATACATATTACCACCGGACGGTCATACTCTGTGGACTTGTCAAGAATGTACTTTATCCCAAGCAAAAAGTCCGATGACTCATAGAGATTGGGGTCATCAGGTGACAGCAGGTACCTGCGGATGTAAAAGTCCCTCGCCCTGCGGAGCTTTACGGCTATAATATCCGCTCCGGGGGCTGCACCGATGTATCCTTCTGACTTTCCTGCAGCCGCTACCGAGGCAAGGAAGGTGCCGTGGCCGTCCTCGTCCGTTTGAGGAACAAGGTTCAGCGGCGAGGAGCTTTCCAGTGCAAGGTTGATATCCTCGTTGCTGTAATCTGAGCCGAAGTAAAGCCCCGGACCTCTTTTGCCGTCAATGGTCTGGTCCCAGATGCTCAGTATCTTGCTGGTGCCGTCCTCAAACTGAAAGGCCTTGTTCCTGTAGTCAATGCCCGTGTCCACAAAGCCGATTATGACTCCGCTGCCGGAAAGATCAAGAAAGGGCTGATTGAGCACCTGAGTAATGCCGCTGCGGTCGTTGCTGATGTTGTCCAGCGGCGACAATATCTTGGGATAGAAGCTCAGGAAATCACTGCCCAGATCCATCAGCAGACCCTTGATATATTTTTCGTTAGTATATACTATCATGTAGTTGTTGGCAAGCTCCGTGCCAAAGTGGAGATATGGCTTGTCGGACGCATACTCTCGGAAACGGGGCGTATTTATCACCTGAAAATCCACAGTGGTGGGCAGCTTGACATATTCCTCCAGCGGCAGTCTGTCCTCTTCCTCCATGCAGCTCCTCCTTTGCGTCAGTCTGTATCGTCAGGGTAACTATCAAAATAAAAAGGTGCCTTCCCTTCGGTGTATCTCACGGCGTAGGAAAGGGCTTTTTCAAGGCAAAGCCTGCCATATCCGAAGGCAGGGTCGGGATATTTCGTATTGGGGCGGCGGGTGGCTCCAAGGCGCAGAAAGGCCTTTATCCTTTCGCCGTAAAAAAACGGAGAATTGCCGTTGGTAATGCCCCATTCCATAAGCAGAGCGGCGCTTCCTGTGACGAAGGGCGAAGCGAAGCTTGTGCCGGTAAAGGAATCGTAACCGCCGCCGACTGCGGAAGAGATAATATTCACTGCCGGAGCCTCGATATCCGGTATCTGTCCGGTGCACACCTGGGCTCCCACTCCGGAAAAGGGGGCAATGCTGCCTATCAGGTCGTTATAGCCCGCTACACGAATGAGTTTGTGGGCGGTGGATGGAAGTGTCATGGTATTATTTGTGTCCGGCTCCGAAAAATAGGTTCCGGCACCTACCTCCTCAAGGGTCGGCAGCCATGCCTCTATCCTTCCGTCAACTATATCTGTGGGAATGAGTCTGAGCTGCCAGTTTCCTGACCTGATGGTGCCGCTTTGTGCGCTCACCTGAATGAATATCTCCTGGTTTACGGAATATCTCACCGGCTGACCGTAAATCGCATCCATCACAAGGTCTCCGGTGCGTATCCGTTTATATTGGCTCTCAACGCCTATGACCCCTGAGGACAGCCCGCCGGGGAAGATCAGCTCAAAGGTGAAGCTATCCGCAAAGCTTTTCCACAGGGAGATATAAAACCTCTCTATGCCGGACGCCGTAAAGAAGCTTATCTCCTTCGTCTGTCCTGCTCTCACATATCCGGAATAATGGTGCCCTGCTGCTCCTTCGTTGCCTGTGGGGGCTACTATCACGTTCTTCCAGAAGCCCGATGCCTGAGAAAGATATTCCTCAAAGAGGGATTGTCCGTTGTGTGCACCCTCGTTCATTCCGAAGCTGAGGTTTATGGCTACAGGCATATTGAGTGTCCTTGCCTTATCGGTGACGTATTTTACCGCCCTCATTATGTCTGTGCTGAATGCAAAGCTATCCCTGCCGGTGCTGCCCACCTTGACTGCTATGATATTGCACAGCGGCGCAACTCCGGTGTTTTCCCCGTCCGAAGCCGCTCCGTTGCCTGCCGCTATACCTGCCACAGCGGTGCCGTGACCCACCAGATCCCGTGACGGGATAAGGCTCATGGGGTCATCGGAAAGGAGAGCCATGTCGATCATTTCGCTGTCATACTCAGTGCCCTTATAGAAGCCCTGAGGCGGTGAGCCGTTTATGCTCTGATCCCAGATAGCTATGATTCTTGTACTCCCGTCGCTGTTCCTGAAATCCGGATGTCTATAGTCGATGCCCGAATCAATTACAGCGGTTATGGTCCCTCTTCCCCTGAGGTCGTAGCTGTTTTTGTTCTGCAATGGGGTTATACAGCTTGAACTAAGCCGATAGCTGCTGCCGACATACAGTCTCTTAGGAAGCTCCAAATCCTCTATTGCCGAATTGGAATACAGCTCCCCCACCCTTGCCCTTGGGATGTTTATGACGCAGTAGCCTGCGGAGAGATCCTCAGCTCTTATTCCCATGCTTTGCTCTAAATCCGTTATGCTGCCGTTATACTTTGCGATGACCTCCATAGCCTGCCCCCTTTGTCTTTGAAAGGATATGCATTGACATATAGGATTATTCAAAAAAAAAAAAACAGCTTGATTCCTTTCGAAATCAAGCCGGCGAGGGCAGATAAATTGACTTGTAACTGCACCTCTTCACGCAGACAGTAATGTTTTATGTCTGGGAATCTTTCAACGCAAAATTGAGTGTGCTGATAGTCTTTCGGGTATGATATTTTTATTTCCGCAATCCGAGAATTAACTTAGAGCCGCGAACAGTCAACTAAGAAATCAGACACTCTACCACCGCAAACAGCGTTTTCGGGGTTGTCTGGGAATCTTTCAACGTAAAATTGAGTGCGCTGATAGTCTTTCGGGTATGATTATTTTTATTTCCGCAATTCGAGAATTAACTTTGAGCCGCGAACAGTCAACTAAGAAATCAGACACTCTACCACCGCGAACAGCGTTTTCGGGGTTGTCAGGGGGACTTTTTCGCAAAAGTCCCCCTGACTTACAGTATCCCTATACCCAGATCAGTGAGCTGCTGGGGGTCAACGTCGGCAGGAGCGTTAGTCATGGGCTCGCTGGCGTTCTGTACCTTCGGGAAGAGCACAACATCCCTCAGGGTCGGTGCGCCCAACATCTGCATTACAAGCCTGTCAAGGCCTATGCCCATGCCTCCGTGAGGCGGTGCGCCAAATTTGAAGGCGTCCATCAGGAAACCAAACTTCTTGTATGCCTCCTCATCGGAAAGTCCCAGCATGGAGAACATCTTTTTTTGCAGTTCGGGGTTTGTGATACGGATAGAACCTGAGGAAAGCTCAGTGCCGTTGAGCACCATGTCATAGGCCTTTGCATAGACCTCGCCCTTGTCACCCTCAAGCTTGTCAAGACAGTCATCTGTGGGTGATGTAAAGGGATGGTGCATTGCTATCCACTCGCCGCTCTCCTTGTCAAACTCAAAGAATGGGAACTTAACCACCCAGAGGAAGTTGTAGCCCGGCTTGATGAGTCCAAGCTTCTTTGCACATTCCACACGGACAGCGCCCAGTGTTGAAAGTACCAGCCCTGTGTCGGTGTCGGCTACCACAAGCACCACATCGCCCTTCTCGGCTCCGGTCTTGGCTAATATTGCCTTCATCTCGTCCTCGGACATAAACTTTGCAAAGCTTGATGAAATGCCGTCATCGGTCATTCTTATCCATGCAAGACCCTTTGCACCCATACCCTTTACAAACTCTGTCAGCTTGTCTATCTCCTTGCGGGTATAGGTCTTTGCGGCATTCTTAGCGTTTACTGCACGGACTGAGCCGCCGCCTGCAAGGGCGTTCTTGAATACTGCAAACTCCGATGATGCAACCTCTTCGCTGATGTTTACTATTTCCAGGTCAAAACGGGTGTCGGGCTTGTCCGAACCGTAGCGCTCCATTACCTCGTTGTAGGTGTAGCGTGGGAACGGTGTGGGAATGTCTACATCCATGACGTCCTTGAAAAGACGCTTGATATATCTCTCGCCCAGATCAAGAATGTCCTCCATGTCAACAAACGAAAGCTCCAGGTCGATCTGCGTAAACTCAGGCTGTCTGTCTGCTCTCAGGTCCTCGTCACGGAAGCAGCGGGCTATCTGCATATATCTGTCAAAGCCTGCCACCATGCAGAGCTGCTTATACATCTGGGGTGACTGGGGCAGCGCATAGAATGAACCCTTATGTATTCTTGAGGGCACAAGGAAGTCTCTCGCTCCCTCAGGGGTCGATTTGATGAGCATAGGAGTCTCCAGCTCGATAAAGCCGTTCTCGTCAAAGAAATCACGGGTAACCTTGGCCACCTTGTGGCGGAAGATCATATTCTTTTGCAGCTCGGGACGTCTCAGGTCAAGATAACGATACTTGAGTCTGGTAAGCTCAGCTGTGGGGCAGTTGTCGATTATCTCAAAGGGTGTGGTCTCGCTTTCGGAGAGAATGCGAAGCTCCTTTACCTCTATCTCGATATCTCCGGTGGGGATGTCCTTGTTTTTGGAGCTTCTTTCCCTGACGATACCTCTTACGCCCAGCACAAACTCCGAGCGGACTGATGCGGCCTTGTCAAACACTTCTTTGTCTGTCTTGTCGTCAAAGGCCAGCTGCACTATGCCTGTTCTGTCACGCAGGTCAATGAAGATAAGCTGTCCGAGATCCCTCTGTCTCTGGGTCCAGCCGCAAACCACTACCTCCTGTCCGATGTCTGCACTGCTCAGGGTGCCGCAGTAACAGGTGCGCTTCATTCCTGTCAAAAATTCTGCCATTGTCATTACTTCCTTTTTCTTGTGAGTATTTTATTTCATGCTGTCAAGCTGTTCCAGCAGCTCTGAATTGTTATCCTCTACATAAGCCGCAAAGAATGCATTGAAGAAGCCCTCGTCCAGCGGTACCACTGTCTCCTTGCCGCCGTTCATGTTGCGCAGCTTTGCGCTGTTCTGTTCAAGCTCGCTGTCGCCTATGACCATTGAGAAATGGGCCTTTATCTTGTCGGCATACTTCATCTGAGCCTTTACGCTTCTGCCCACAATGTCTCCCTCTGCTATGAGGGATGCGTTTCTCACGCCCTCGACTATGTTGAAGGCCTTGAGCTTTGCCTGCTCGCCGATGCCCAGCACATAAAGATCGCAGACGGGAGGCTCGGGAATTTCTATCTTTTGCTCCTTGAGCAGCAGAAGAAGTCTTTCCATGCCCATGCCGAAGCCCAGCGAGGGTGTGTGCTGACCGCCTATCTCCTCGATAAGTCCGTCATATCTTCCGCCGCCGCAGATGGTGCCTATCTCAGTGTCTACAAACTCAAACACGGTGCGGGTGTAATAGTCAAGACCTCTTACGATAGCGGGGTTTACTCTATAGCGGAGCTTTACAGCGTCCAGGCAGCTTTTTACCTCGTCAAAGTGCTTGCTGCAGTCGTTGCAGAGGAAATCCAGCACCTGAGGAGCGTTTCTTGCGATCTGTGAACATATGGGGCTTTTGCAGTCCAATATTCTCATAGGGTTGCGGCCAAGGCGTGAGCGGCAGGTATCGCACAGCTCTGCCTCGTGAGCACCGAAATATTCTTTAAGAGCCGCAGTATATTTGGGTCTGCACTCAGGGCAGCCGATGGAGTTGATCTCCAGCCTGATATTCTGCACGCCCAGCCTGTCAAAGATGGAGTTTGCAGCACAAATGACCTCAGCATCGGCAAAGGCAGAGGCTGCGCCATAGACCTCCATGCCAAACTGGTGGAACTCTCTCTGTCTGCCGTAATTTTTCTTTTCATAGCGGTAGCAGGCGGTGAGATAGTAGGCCTTGATGGGGTAGCCCTCGTTATAAACACCGTGCTCAAGCATAGCTCTTGCGGCACCTGCGGTGCCCTCAGGTTTGAGCGAGATGTTATCTCCGCCCTTAGTGGTAAATGTGTACATTTCCTTCTGCACGATGTCGGTAGTATCTCCCACAGAGCGGTCAAAAAGTTCTGTGTGCTCAAACACCGGCGTTCTTATTTCTCTGAAGCCGTAGGACTGAGCCTGCTTGCGCATGATATCCTCCAAAAACTGCCACTTATAGCTATCGGCAGGCAGAATATCCTCTGTTCCGTAGACTCTATTTGTGATGAGTTTCATAATTATTCGCTTCCTTTCATGCTTATATACTATTATCTTTACTGTCATGCAGAGAGCGCACGAAGGATAACAGCACAAAGCAATAGTATTTTCAGTCTTTTCATCCCATTATACAATAATTCTCCGATTTTATCAACTATTCCCCCCAAAAAAGCGCAGAGCCTGCGCTCCCGTGTTTGCGGGGTTCGCTTCACTTCGTTACGCTCTGTGTACGGATCAACACTGCACCCTCGCAGTTCATAGTTAATTATCATCCAGCGGACACACATGCGCAGAGCCTGCGCTCCCGTGTTTGCAGGGGCAGAATGTCTGAATTGCAAGTTGGCCGCTCGCGGATGTAACTTTCTTTCATCCTGCGGACACACATGCGCAGAGCCTGCGCTCCCGTGTTTGCGGGGGCAGAATGTCTGAATTGCAAGTTGGCCGCTCGCGGATGTAACTTTCTTTCATCCCGCGGACACACATGCGCAGAGCCTGCGCCCCCGTGTTTGCAGGGGTTCGCTTCACTTCGTTACGCTCTGTGTACGAATCAACACTGCACCCTCGCAGTTCATAGTTAATTATCATCCAGCGTCACGCTGGCCCCGACAGGAGAATTGAAAAACCCGCCGCCCGGGAAGGGGCACGGCGGGTAGTGGTATCAGAGAGTAACAGGCTTGCTGCCCCAGATGGTTTCCGCATAATCACGGATGGAGCGGTCAGAGGCAAAACGTCCTGCCTTTGCGATGTTGACCAGAGACATACGGTTCCATGTCTGAGTGTCAAGATAGAGCTTTGACGCCTTCTGCTGGATGGTAGAATAGTCGGCAAAGTCAGCAAGCACCATATAGGGATCCTTTGTAGAGAGGGAGATGAAAATATCCTCAAAGTGGGGTCCAAACTCTGAGCGGATGCCGTCAACAGCAGCCCTGATGATGTGGTTGTTGTTGTAGGGCACTGAGGGATAATAGCCCTGGCGCAGAAGCTGGTTGACCTCAGGTGTGGTCATGCCGAAGATAAGGGCATTGTCATCGCCTACTACATCGTGAATCTCCACGTTTGCACCGTCAAGGGTACCCAGTGTGATGGCACCGTTTATCATAAACTTCATGTTGCTGGTGCCCGAAGCCTCTGTGCCTGCAAGGGAAATCTGCTCGCTTATCTCCGCTGCGGGAATGAGCTTCTCTGCAACGGATACACGGTAGTCCTCCAGGTAAACCACCTTGAGCTTCTTGTTGACACGGGGATCGTTGTTGATCTTGTTGGCAAGCTCTACGATAAACTGGATGATCTGCTTTGCGAAATAGTAGCCGGGAGCAGCCTTTGCACCGAAGATATAGGTCTTGGGCACATAATCAGCATTCGGGTTGTCACGGAGCCACTGATAGGTGCTGTAAATGTGCAGTGCGTTCATAAGCTGACGCTTGTATTCATGCAGACGCTTTACCTGCACGTCAAAGATGGAATCAGGGTCAACGACAATGCCGTTGTGCTCCTTGATATACTTTACCATGCGCTCCTTATTCTGCTTTTTGATAGCGGCAAGCTTATCCAGAACAGCGGTATCGTTCTTGTAGGCCATAAGACCCTCCAGAGCGTTTGCGTCTTTGATAAACTCATCGCCGATGAGATCTGTAATGAGTGAAGCAAGCCCAGGATTGGACTGGTTGAGCCAGCGTCTGTGAGCTATGCCGTTGGTTACGTTCTTAAACTTTTCAGGGGTTACAGTGTAGAAATCATTGAACACGGAATCCTTGAGTATCTCACTGTGGAGCTTTGACACGCCGTTTACGGAATGGCTTGCGATAACCGCAAGATTAGCCATTCTTACGATGCCGTCGTTGATGACTGACATCCTTCCGATCTTCCAGCCGTCCACTCCTGCCTTCTGCATCTTCTCGCAGAAGCGTCTGTTGATCTCCTCAACTATCTGATAGATGCGGGGGAGCTTTCTGGAGAACATATCTACCTGCCAGCACTCAAGAGCCTCGCTCATTACAGTGTGGTTGGTGTATGCAACGGTTCTTGTCACAATATCCCAGGTCTTGTCCCAGTCATAGCCGCACTCGTCAAGCATTATCCTCATAAGCTCAGGTATAGCAAGCACAGGATGTGTGTCGTTGAGGTGGATAGCCACTACATCAGGAAGATTGTCCAGAGTGTTGTGATCTCTGAGGTGACGTCTGATGATATCCTGGATAGTAGCCGATACAAGGAAGTATTGCTGGCTAAGGCGCAGGCTCTTGCCCTCGCTGTGGTTGTCCTCAGGATAGAGCACCCTTGTGATGCTCTCGGCAAGTGCCTTCTGCTCCATGGCTCTTACATAATCGCCGGAGTTGAAGAGCTTCATGTCGAAGTTGTCAGAGGATGACGCCCAGAGTCTCAGTCTGTTAATGCCCTCGCCGCCGTAGCCGGGAACCAGCATATCATAGGGAGTAGCGATGACCTTAGTGGGGCCTTCCAGCTCGATGGAATGATGGTCGCCGTCCCATGACTCCTTGATGTGACCGTCAAAAAATACGGGAATGGCCTTCTCGGGATGGGGCTGGAGCCATACAGAACCGCCGGGGAGCCAGAAATCCGGAAGCTCGGTCTGCCAGCCCTCTACCAGCTTCTGTCTGAAGATTCCAAACTCATAGCGCAGGGAATAACCCATAGCGGCGTAGTTCTGTGTTGCAAGACCGTCCAGGAAGCAGGCGGCAAGTCTGCCCAGACCGCCGTTGCCCAGACCTGCGTCCGGCTCGCACTCATAAATATTTTCAATCTTGATATCAAGACCCTTGAGGGCCTTTGTCATGGTGTCCTCAAGACCCAGATTGTAAAGGTCGTTTCTGAGGGAACGTCCCATAAGGAACTCCATGCAGAGATAGTAAACGGTCTTTGAACCTTCCTTGACGGCTGCCGATGCAAACTTCTTGTGCTGCACACGCATAAAGTCTCTGATTACCAGAGCAACAGCCTTGTAGTAATGCTCGTCCGTAGCGTCGGCGGGAGACACGCCGAAATTATGTGAGAGCTTCGCTATGATGAGCTCTCTTGCCTCGCTCGGAGTCAGCTTCGACTTTGACATAAAAATACCCCTTTCCTTTTTAGGCGAAAAATGAAATCTTTACAGGGATATGATCTGAAGCGCCCTGTGCTCGATGTCGCCAAGGCCGATCCCTGCTTGTCCCGAAAGAAATCAAAGATAATTATACACTATCACAAAATAAATTTCAACCAAAAAATGCAATTAAAATGTACTTTTTATTGTAATTGCCTGGGTTAAGGGGCTGCGGGAGATGCTTTTGCAAAAAAATTCCCTTCAGAGACAGAAAAATGCCCCAAACCTGCAAATAAGGCTTTTATATTTCATAAAAATAGTTTATAATACTATGATAGAGCTTATCATATCGTTGGAGAGTGATCGCAAATGGAGAACAAGGCGAAGAAAAGAATAAAGCTGAGGGTGGCAGGTAACGAGTTTACGCTGCTGTCATCGGAGGACGAAAAATATTCCCGTGCCCTTGCCGACAGAGTTGACAGGGATATTAAGAATACCTGCAGAACGGCTATCACATCCGTGACAGGAGCGACCATTCTTTCAGCACTGAATTACTGTGACGCAATGCAGAAGGCTCAGGAGGAGGCCGCCGACCTGAGAAGGCAGCTTTCGGCATATCTCGAAGAGATAGTGGAGCTGAAGGCAACCGGTGTCGAGCTTGAGAAGGAAATCGAGAGCCTCAAGGCTGAAAACGAGGAGCTTCTGTCGAGAATGCGCACTATGGCCGCCGCAATGCCTGTACCACAGTCACAGCCGGCTCCGGCTGCCGCCAAAGGGCATTTCTCTGTCCTGGATTTTTCCCAGATCAAGGAGGACAGCTCTCACCTGCACGGCACCGATGAGGATAAAAGTGACAGAATGGACAGGCGGGACAAGAAAAGGAAAAATGATCAGTAACAGCCCTTGAAAGCTGAGCACTGATATGATATACTGAAATGAGTGCGACTAAGGAACTAAGGAAGTGGAAGGAAATGCCAATAAAAATACAGAGCGGGCTGCCCGCTTTGAAAACTCTTGAATCGGAAAATATCTTCGTTATGACTAACGAGAGAGCCGTGACCCAGGACATCAGACCGCTGAAAATAGTGATCGTCAACCTTATGCCCAACAAGATCGAGACCGAGACCCAGCTTCTCAGGCTTCTGGGCAACAGCCCCCTGCAGGTGGATGTAGAGCTGCTGCAAATGGCCTCACACGTTTCAAAGACCACCTCGGCGGATCATCTCACTGCGTTCTATAAGGTCTTTGACGATATCAAGGATCAGTATTATGACGGAATGATAATCACCGGTGCACCTGTGGAAAAGCTGGAATTTGAGCAGGTGGATTACTGGGATGAGCTTTGTGAGATCATGGACTGGTCCATACACCATGTCTACAGCACCATGCACATCTGCTGGGGAGCTCAGGCAGGGATATATCATCATTACGGAGTGCCAAAGTATACATTGGACGAAAAGCTTTCCGGCGTCTATGTCCACAGGGTAATGGATATCTTTCACCCGCTGATGAGAGGCTTTGACGACAAGATACTTCTCCCCCATTCCCGTTACACCGGTGTGCACAGATCCGATATCCGTGAGCACGAGGAGCTGGAGATACTTGCATCATCAAACCTTGCGGGTGTGGCGATAGTTGCAAACAAAAACGGCAGACAGTTCTTTGTGTTTGGCCATGCGGAATATGACCGCAATACCCTTGCAAGCGAGTATTTCCGTGACTGTAACAAGGGGCTCAAGCCTCAGCTCCCTTACAACTATTTCCCCGGCAATGATCCGAGAGCGCTGCCCGCACTGACATGGCGCAGCTATGCTACCATACTCTACTCCAACTGGCTCAATTATTATGTATATCAGCAGACACCATACGATCTTAACGAGCTTAAAAATATGAAGTAAGAGGGTATTATCCCGCCTTCTCCTGCAAAAGCTAATACAGGGTCCTGATTTTTTCAGGAGCAACCCAAAGGCTATGGAGAGGTGATACCATGAAGAGAAAGAGATCCACTGCCGGACATGACAGGGAGCTTATCCTGCACGACGGTACAAAGGATAATGAAAGCTATGATGCGGCGGCTTATGAGCAGTTCATCTCCAACGGCATGACCGACAATGAAAAAATAGACGCCGTGGAGTATTTTGAGAGCTTCCTTTCGGGGAAGGGCAAAGAAGGATAAGCCGGCAGTAAAGGGCACATTTCCCACTGCGGAGATGTGCCGCTTTTTTATCAATGCATTGACACAGGAGGAAAAGTATATGAAATGGCTTGAGCACCTTAAAACCATCAACCACCACAAAAGACTTGTAATGGAGCTTTGCTTCAAGGCAGGGCTGTACAGACAGGGACTAATGCATGACCTGTCAAAGTATACACCGGTGGAGTTTCTTGTGGGCGCAAGGTATTATCAGGGGCACAGGAGCCCCAATGCCGCCGAAAGGGAAATAAAGGGCTACAGCTCGGCGTGGCTCCATCACAAGGGCAGAAACAAGCACCATCTGGAATATTGGATAGACTACAGCCTTGACGAGGGCACACCAATGACAGGCATGAGGATGCCTGTGAAGTATGTGGTGGAGATGTTCTGCGACAGGGTGGCCGCCTGCAAGAACTACAAAAAGGAAGCATATACCGACGCCTCCGCATACGAGTATTATATGCGCTCAAGAAAGCACTACCTTATCAACCCGGAGACGGCAAGGCTTCTGGAGTTTCTTCTTAAAATGCTCAGGGACAACGGAGAGGAAAAAACCATGCTCTACATAAAATACCGGATACTGGGCAGGAAGAAATAACGGCATCATCGTGAAACTTCATTCATGCCGCATATTATTCTTGACAAGAGAACAGAAAAATGATAGAATTTCATAGTAAACGGTATTATGCCGGCATGGCGAAATCGGCAGACGCAAGGGACTTAAAATCCCTCGGAGTAACATCCGTACCGGTTCAAGTCCGGTTGCCGGCAGAAACGCCCCCTCACTGCGTTCGGGGGCTCAGTGAATAGTGAATGGTGAATAGTGAATAGTTTATAGTAATGCTGCAAGGGGCGTTTCTGTATTATTCGTTATTCACTATTCACTATTCTCTATTTTCTATTTTCTAATAGAAAAATTGGGATCAGAAAGAAACTGAAAATAACAGAACCGCTTTCAGAATGCACCGTTGGTAAGATATCAGCTACAGGCAGCAAAACTACTTCCCGTTTGCAGACTATATATTTTTCATTTTTTACTATCCATAAAGCACAAAGTTCAATTTGTATCACGTTTGTAGCTTTTGAGGGATAAAATCCATTGTTAATAGTCCACAATATATCAAGGTATATTTGGATTATCAGTGTATATTGTTACGAATATTTGTCGCTGTTATCGATTATTCAAGTCATATTATACAATTGTCTTTCGGGTTATTTCAGCGACTCGCTATAATTTTTGAGAATTATTATTATTTTATGCGTCTGTTATGTTTATTATCTAAATTCATTGTATGATATCAATATTATTTTATGACATTTTTGTAATTTTTACCATATCGAGCAAAAACTTTTCTCTTGATTTTTTGATGACAAGAGTGTATAATACTGCTAAAGGGGCATAGTGCGTATGTCTCCGAATAATTTTTTAGGAGGATTTACTACAATGAAAAAGTCAAAGATTCTTGGCATAGCTCTTGCTGCTGCAATGATCACTTCCGCTGCTTCCATGACAGCTTTCGCTAAGATGGCAGAGAGCGCAGACATTAAGGGCTGCACAGTAGGTATCACAGGTTCATTCATCGGTTGGGGCGGCAAAGGCGAGGCTGACGTTCCTATGACAGATGACGACGGTGACGGCGTTTACGAGGGTACTATCGTAATCGACAGCGTTGAGGAGGGCATGATCTCCGAGGCTATGACCGATAACGGTTCTGAGAGCGTTTCAAGAGGTTTCTCTGGCGTACAGTTCAAGGTTCGTACAAACGGCACTTGGGACGACAGCTGGGGCGATTTTGAGCTTGCTTACAACCGTACCTACAACAGCCAGACAAACTGCTGCGTAGAGGCTACTGCTGGTCAGCCTCTCACAATCAAGGTTAAGCTCGACACCAACGCTATCGCTGATCAGAGCGAGATCGACGAGGATGATCGTTACGAGGCTGGCGCTGATGACGCTTTCAACGTATGGATGGTAACCTATGAGAAGGTTGAGTCTGAGGCACCTGCTGAGGAGTCAAGCGAGGAGCCCGCTGAGGAGTCAAGCGAGACACCTGCTGAGGAGTCAAAAGAGACACCTGCTGAGGAGTCAAAAGAGACACCTGCTGAGGAGTCAAAAGAGACACCTGCTGAGGAGTCAAAAGAGTCCACAGCTCCTGCAGCTGAGTCTTCTGAGGATACCAAGACAGTTGGCACAGGCGACACAACATCTGCTGTTGCTCTCGTAGCTGTAGTTATCGCTTCTCTGGGCGTTGCAGTTGCAATGACAAAGAAGGCTTCTTCTAAGGAGTAATTCTTACCGGAAAAACCGATAACAAAAAATTGATATGATTTTTTGGCCGTCTGCGTTTGCAGGCGGCTTTTTTTGCGCTCTTTTGCATAAAAATAAGGCTCCCGCAAGCAAGTCGGAGCCTCATTTCATTATTCAGGGGTCTTAGGATCAGGCTTTCAGCTTCTTTGTCCTTTTGTTATGTACAAATCTCAGCACAGCGCCAAGTCCCAGAGTGACCAGCATTATCGCTGTGCTCGACAGATACCAAAAGCCACCCATGTTGAAGCTGTAGAAATCATACCAGCCGCCGTTTTCCTCACCTATGATAAGCACCATGGTCAGGTACACTATCGCATATAATATAGTCGGGATGAGAGACATCAGCATCAGCCGTTTACTGATATGGTGGACATTCTCAAAGAAGCAGAAGGACACAAAAGCAAGTATCGGGCCGGAAAAGTGCATATAAAAGGACGTTCCGCCAAATACCATGGACACAAAGCCCATCAGCGGGCCGAGAAAAACCACAACTACCACAAATGTCAAGGCAACAGCCGTGGAGCCTATGAGCTTGAAGACCACTGCGGCCTTTGGAATCTCCCTGCCGGTTTTGAGATATCTGGCTTCAAAGACAGCCATCACCAGAGCCGATAAGGCACAGAGGATGTTGGAATCCGTGGTAAACAGGCAGAAGCGGAAATTGGGCGGTATGTGGTACTCCCCGTCATTTCCCAAAAAATAGGATATGACTACTCCCGCTGTGACAAGGACAATCACAATGTTTATCACCAAGGATATTATCATATTTTTTCGTTTTGTCATATTATCACTCCCTGCATATATCATAAACCATTACTGTGGATTTTTCAATCTCAAACCTCAGCTTTTGTAGATAATTAAGCGGAAAACGATCTGCAAGTAGCTAATAATTCTAAAAAGTTTCACAATAAAATTTTTCTATATTCATAATTTATATTGAAATATCCCAAATATGTGTTATAATGATATTATCGCCTTTCATAAATAAGGGGGGATATTATGGATTTTAAGACCTATGTTCAGAGCATAGTTGCTTCCTATGTCGCCAAAGATAACAAAAACATAATATTCATCAAGCACTATAACACCCTGGATATCACCGAGCATGAAATCCTCGCAAAGGTGGACAGAACAGACGAAAAGGTCTTTTTGTACCACGAGTTTGCCATGCACTATATGCACGAATCCTATGCGCCCTTTTTGCAGTGGATACGCCAGTGCTACAACTCTTACTATAAGGATGTCATGACGGTAGAGGACTTTCTCCGGGTCTGCAACGTTTATTCCATGCATATCGAACCCATAGCGGACTATATCCGTGACGAAAGGTGCTCAAGAAAAGAGGACGTGCTCTATTTTGAGATCCAGTATGAGGCAATCCGGATGCAGCAGAATATCCTCAATATTTTGGAGTATATTTCAAAAAAGCACTCGCTTATATTGATAATATCAAAGCTCCATCTTGCACCCTACAGCACTATCAAGCTCCTGAAATCCATAGTAGATCAGGGCGTCAGCATCCATGCCATCCTGATGTACAACGATGAGTTCATCATCACCGACTATAAGAGAACTGTATGGAACGACCTGCTCCAGGATGCGGCAAATCAGGATCTTCAGCTTGAGTGGGGACGGCTCGACAGTGAAAAAACCATGGATGTCCTCGATGAGTTCTGGTATGATAAGAGCTACACCAAGGACTATCTTCTCAGGCTGCGCAATATGTATTTTACCTTCTCCCTTGAGGATGCGTATTACTATATGAACAACATCCTGGGACGCCTGGATGAAAAGACCATCCGTCTGGACAGGAAGGAGCATATACAGCTCATACAGCTTGCCGCACTCATCGACATGAATTACCGTCAGGTGGATCAGGCTCTTGTCATGTGCGATAAGCTGACCGATATGCAGTGCCACCTGAGTGAGGACAGCTATCTGCGCTACATCTACTATTATACCAACGCAAGGGCAAGGATGATCGTAGCACAGCTGGAGCCGGTAAGGACTGCCTGCGAAAAGTGTGTGGAGATTGCAGAGGAAATGAGCGACAGCTTCCTTGCCTGCAAAGCAAAGATATTGCTGTGGTCTACATACTGCGGCATCGGCAAGGATATTTTTGAATATGATTTTACCTATAAATGCGATTCTGATGTGGTGGAGCAGGCAAAGCACTATGGTTTCCTGAATTTCCTTGCATACATCTATGTTTTCGGCTTTGAAAACGACAGCGAGGAGATACACGATATCGCCATGGGCACTAAAAAGCCCTACTACTTCGAGCTGGGCATCAAGCTTGGCACAGAGCTTGGGAATGACAATTTCCTGCTCAATGCCTATATGAAAAATATAATGCTCTATTCACGAGCGGGCTACCATCGCTATGTCATGAAGATGTATGAAAAGAGGCTTGCGGTGCTGCGCCGCCCGAATCCCACAAGAGAATCACACATGCTTGCAGGTCTGGGCTATAACAGCATCATCCTTGAGGAATTTGAAAAGGCTCACACCTATCTGAGAAAGAGCGTTCTCACTCTTACGGAGCTTGATGAGCCTAACGATGTGATGAATTCCCTTTACAATCTGGCGATGGTGCATTTCGTGGCAGAAGACTATGTGGCCGCCATAGCCAACATTGAGCTGATCCTGAAAATGCTCAAGGAAATGGGCTATCATTCCATCGGGGCCTGCAGCACTGTAAAGCTCTACAGCATAATCGCCATAAGCTGCTATTATCAGCATGAATACTATAACAGCTATTATTACCTGAGCAAGATAGAAACCATTGTCGAGCACATGATTATGGTCCTGAAGGAGGCCGATGACGGCATCTGGGACGAGGACCTGCTGCTTTACCATCTTGTCAAAGCAATGATGTACAGCTATGAAAACAACACCGAACCCTGCCTTATAGAGTTTGAAAAAATAAAGGAGAAGATCGGGACCTCCCACAGCTCCCTGTTTTTTGCCGTGCCCATCTATGCACTGGAGCTTTCCGCCTTCTATCATAATCTGTCCATGGAGAAAGAGGCACAGGAAGCCATAGACTACGGCATTGCCTTCTGCGAGAACGAGGAGCTAAGCCGCAAACGGGAAAGGCTCATATACTTCAAGGAGCACCATGTGCGCATGACCGAGCCTATCGCAGAGCTGAAGGACGATCTTCCTACAGCGCAGATAATGCAGATCACCCGCCATGCCGGCACTCAGATCAAGCTTGCAAGCCGTGAAAAGGACATCAAGTTCCTCACCACCCTGCAGGAAGCCATAAGCCGTGAAAACATGAACGTTGACGATCTGTACTTCAACACCTCCGCAGTTATCAGGAACAGCTACAGTCTTGACGGCATAATCATTCTCAGGCGAAACGGCGGCAAGCGTGAGATCATGTCGGACGATACCTCAGCCCCCATATCCAACGAGACCTTTGACAGGATAATCGACTTCTTCCGGGCATATAAGCAGGCTTTCCTTTCAAACCGTTCCGATAAGAATTTCACACAGTTCCTGCCGGTAATGGATTTCCTGAAGGACAAGCCGATATCCACCATGATCGGCATACCCATGCTGGAGGAAGCCGGCACCGAAACCGTCTTTTTGGGCTATATCAGTGTCAAGCGCAGGACTGTAGGCAGCCGTATCCTCCTGAACGGCGAAGACCTGATGATACTCAAGTTTGCTTTCAGCCAGTTTTGCGAGATGATGAGAAGGATCGACAACCGCCTCATGATAGAGCGCATGAACCAGAAGCTTGAGCAGTCTGCGATAACCGACCACCTTACAGGAATAACCAACCGCAACGGCTTTAGCCGCCAGGCGGAGATAATCTGTGACAAGGACAACGTGAGGAACAATGTTCTCCTGTATATCGACCTGGACAACTTCAAGTATTACAATGACACCTTTGGTCACGATGTAGGCGATCTGGTTCTGGTCACCTTTGCAAAGATCGTGAAGCGTATGTCCCAGGGCAGCGGCCTTGCGGTGAGATACGGCGGAGATGAGTTTATCGTGCTGCTTTACAACAAGACCGAGCAGGACGGAGTGAACTTTGCACAGCGAATTTACCGTGAGATCAGCGACGGCTTTGTGGAAAAGATCAGTTCCAAGCTGAAAAGAGAGATCTCCATTCCCGATGAAAAGAAGATTTCCTGTTCCATAGGCATAGCCTCCTTTATGGGCGGCTCAAAGGAGGAGCTGGAGCTTGCCCTGAACAGAGCCGACCAGATGCTTTACTATGTCAAGAGAAACGGCAAGTCACGGTACAAGCTTTTTGACAGGAACGAAGTTCTGCCAAAGGAAACATGAGGAACACAACAAATTCAAAGCCCCGCAGAGTATGCAAGATCGCATATCTGCGGGGCTTTTTGTTTTATGATATTATCCGGCAAGCTGCCGGTGCCGACTTCGCCTGGTCGCGGCTGATAATTTTTCCAAAAGACAACAACAACGTTTTCGGTGGGTGTCGGGAGGGACTTTTTCGCAAAAGTCCCTCCTGACTCGCTCTCCGCAGAGAGCGAGCAGGGGCTTTGCCCCATGCACCCCACAGCCTTTGAAAAGGCTGGCGAAACTTTTGACTTGTCGTTCTTGGATAGACTATCAACCGCGATCGGCGCAGTTACAGGTTAGTTTATCTGCCCCCGCGAAGTTGGGAGCGGCAGCTTGCCGCTATGCGCCGGCGTTGACGATCCGGGCATAAACCTCCTCGGGTATCATGGGGGAACCTATCACCTCAAGCAGCTCCTCATCTATGCTTCCGGTCTGGGCATACTGCTTTCCTGCCTGCTTCACAAGCTCAAGCCTCGGTGCTGTGACGGCAGCCGCCTCTGGTGCATTGAACATGGGACTTTCCGGAACGGTGATGATGGTCTGACCTGACGGGAACGCAAGCCTGAACTGAGCCACCGCAGGCTCAAAGTTGTGCTTGCTGTTTGGGAACCCGCAGCCGCATATCATCAGATATTTCAGGTGTGAAAAATCCGCCTGACCCACGTGCTCATAGCGCTCCCCCACCTTCTGCATCGCCATTGACGACAAGGGCAGGGTCCTGTCAAGCAGCGCCTTGAGGTGCGCCGGCATTCCGTAGCTGTAAAGAGGAAAGCTCCATATCAGAAGCTCACTATCCAGTATCTCCCGCAGTATCTCCTCCATATCATCCTTATGCACACAGACACCGCCGTTGTGCATACAGGTAAAGCAGCCCCTGCAATACTCTATGTGCTTATCAATAACCTCAATGATATGCACCTCCTGATATGATGCCTCTTTCATTCCCTCCAAAAAGGCACGGGTCAGGTGCATTGTGTCGCTTTTGTCCTTCTTCGGGCTGCCGTTAAAAACAAGTATCTTCATTTATACAACCTCCGGCTTTTATCTTTTTCTGAATGCTAAGAGCTCTGCGCCTTTACCGCCCTCTCCGTAGCTGCACACAAGAATAAAGCCCGTATCCGCTGCAACACCGCAGCAAAGTCCGGTATCAGATATCTCCATCTGTCCTGCAAGATAGACCTTTGTGTCATCAAGGAATTTTGCCCTCTCCCCTCCCGGAAGAGTGTATTCCATATTGATAAAGGAACCATGCATTTCACAAAGCTCTCCCAGCTCAGGGATATCATTCGCCCTGAGAAGCTCGTTTACCTCTTTGAGCAGGCTCTCCTTGAATCTCCCGTATTCCTCCCTGCCTCCGACCTTGATATACTCCGCAGCGACGCACTCTCCCCCGAAGGGTTTTCCGCAGGTCTCACCGCAGCCCTTACATTCTGCCCCGAAAGAACATCCGCTGCATTCTGCTCCGCATAAAGTTGCCATAGTCTTCACCTTACCTTTCTTTGTCAGGCCTTCCGGCATGATAGCGTTTTTGCGCAACTCGCATTGCACAACGTGTGTTTCCTATCGTTTATTATACTGCTTTTACCTCTGCTTGTCAATATCTCAAAGTCAGCCTCCAAAAAAGCAAAAACAACGGGAACAAACATAATGTCTGTTCCCGCTGCATATCACCGGTCCCGATTTGCAGGCCAGTCAAAAGCTTCTTTATGAGAGATTATCCCTCGTAATCACTCCATGAGCCCTTCTTGTATCTGAACTTTGTTTTTTCAATGCCTGAGCCTTTCTTGGGTGCAACTGACATATCGATCTTGTAAACCTTGCCGGAGAATAACTCATCGGAATAAGCAAGGTCATCGGTCTGATATGCGATAACGCCAGCCTTTACCTCATCATCAGTGACGCCTGAGCTGAATATGATATTTGAACAATTGAGAGGTGAACCTACACGGTAAATATCTGTGCCCTCGATCTGCTCCATCTCGAAGCCCGGCCAATCGCCGATATACATTTCTTCGCCTGTTGCCTTGTTTGTGGGCATATCAGAAGCGCCCCACCAGTATGCATAGACCTTTTCCCACTTTGTCTCGCTGTTGTCAAAGAACACATAGTTCTTGACGCTGTCGGGACGGGTATCAACGCTTGATTCAGCAGAGGTTTCGGTGCCGCTGTTGTCTCCGGCGATTGACTGCTCCTGCTGCTCGATCATCTGCTTGATCTCGTCGGGGAGCTCTCTGTCGATATATGTGATCTGCACGCCGCTCTCAAGGGCTGCCACTCTCTGACAGAACATAGCCTCCAGGAACTCAGGGAAGGTATTCCTCCAGTAAAGCTCGTTGTGCTCGCCTTCCTCGTTTTTGCTGTAAACCATCTTGTCCTTGGGATAGCCGGCTTCAACCATATAGTTGTATACAGGCTCATCGCAGAAGCCGGTGTCGCTGCCGTAGCTGCCTGCATAGACATAAACAAAGGTATGGTCCTGAGCCTTGACCTTCTCATCTATATACTTCTTCCACACGCCCTCCTTGAATGCCCAGAAGGAGGGTGAGAATGCGCCTACTGTGCCGAAAATTTCCGGATGTTCCATAGCAATATAGTAGGATTCCAGTCCGCCCAGTGAGCTGCCTGCTATAGAAGTGTGCTTTGCGTCATCATAGACATTGTAGTTCTGCTGCACATAGGGTACTATGGTCTTGCATACAAAATCCTTAAAGGCTGTGCCGTTGTGCTTGCCGTCGTTCAAGCCCTCAATGTCGGGCATAAGCTCTGTTTCTCTTTTGTCTGAGCCTGTATCAATGCAGACCAGGATAGCCTTGTTATCACTTGCAGCCATCATGCTTGTCACGCTCTCGCTGGCGTTCCAGCAGCGGAGAATGCCCGTCAGGGATGTGGTAAGTGAATTCTGACCGTCGGTCATGTAGATGGTGGAATACTTCTCATCGGATGCAGCGTCATAATCGGCGGGAGTCCAGATATAAACATTCTTGTCATCGCCGTCAAACTTGAACTGCTTTGTTTCAAACTTAGGCTCGGCATGGGGGTCGGTGCCCTCTGCATAGGGGATAAGCTCGCCGCCGTTCATCCACCAGCCGCTGACCAGCTTGTTGAAGGAGATCTCCTTGCTCACGCCGTCTGCTGAGGTAACCCTGAGCATATTGTACTTTTCGGTGTCACCCTCACAGGTGAACATATTGTATCCATCGTTCTCGCTCACCTTATTCATGGGAACATCATGGGTGTTGCCGCTGTTGATGTTGACAAAGGTGGCTGTGAGCTCAGCATTCTTGTCCTCGTCCCTGATGTAAATGGTGTGCATGCTTGTTTCGGGCACATTGCTCTGCTCACTCTGTTCGCTCTGCTGGCTTGCAGTGCCGGAGCTTTCCTCTGTGCTCTGCTCGCTGACCTTGCTCTGGTCCTCTGTGGATGTCTGCTGACTTACTGTGCTCTGTGCACCTGTTGAGCTCTGCTCACTCTGGCTGCTGTTTCCGCAGCCTGTCACTACTGACAAGCAGCATGCTACTGACAAGAGACCTGCGATGATGATTTTCTTTTTCATACTCTTCCTCCTCATTTTTGTTGACCGGTGATTTTTTGTTTTGTTTTGCTTTCTGTAATTATAATACAACACTCCGATGCTAAATACAATAAATTATCCCGCACTTTATGCAATGCTTTGTTTACAAACTCAACCCTCTGTATTACCAAGCATTAACTAATCAATACAACCAATTATAGAATTCCCCTGACGGGCACTGCTCAGATAAAAACTGTCCCTCAAAACAAATAGTTGTAACTTTTTTATATAATGGGGTAGATATCCTTAATAAAATGTGTTATTATTAGTGGGTGTATTCAGGCAAAACAACACAATACCGCACAGCGGATTCCATCAAGGGGATGAATAAATGAGCAAAAAATATGTAATGGGCAACGGAGCTATCGCTCTGGGGGCGTTGTCCGCAGGGGTCAATCTGATTTCCGGCTATCCCGGAACGCCTTCCTCAGAGATAATCGAGACGGCGTCCAAGTTCCCCCACCAGGGCACATATCTGGAATGGTCAGTAAACGAAAAGGCAGCCATGGAAGTAGCCGCCGCTGCTGCATACTGCGGAGCAAGGGCAATGGTGACTATGAAGCAGGTGGGTCTGAACGTTGCCTCCGACCCGCTGATGAGCCTTGCCTATGTAGGAGTCAAGGGCGGAATGGTAGTGGTATCGGCAGACGACCCTGGCCCGATATCCTCACAGACAGAGCAGGACACCCGCCGCTTTGCAGAGTTTGCAAGGATACCCGTGTTTGATCCCTCCTCGCCTGAAGAGGCCTTTGAAATGGTGCAGGACGCCTTTGACTATTCAGAAAAGTACAAGACTCCCGTAATACTGCGCCCCACAACAAGAGTCGATCACGCATACGCCTCCATCGAGGCACCGGATTCCTTCAAAGCCGGAGAGTATGAGGGCTTTGTAAAGGATTCAAAAAAATGGGTCATTTTCCCGAGACTGTCATATAACAACCACCTGATGATCGAAAAAAGAAACATTGAGATCGGCAGGGATTTTTCATCATACCGCTTCAATACCGTGTCGGGCAGCTCCGATAAGGCGGTCATCGCCACAGGAGTAAGCTTTGCCTATGCAGCGGAATTCCTGAAGGAGCATCCTCAGGTCAGGTTCATCAAGGTAGGCACTCCCTATCCCCTGCCGGAAGACTTTCTCATTGGGGCACTGGATGGGGTCAGCGAGGTGCTGTGCCTTGAGGAGCTGAGTCCCTTTATTGAAGAGAGCCTGTTAAAGCTCATAGGAAAGCACCGTCTGAACATAAAGGTTCGTGGCAAGCTGACCGGCGATGTTCCCTCAGGGGGCGAAAACGACACCGACAGTGCCGGAAGGATAATCGGCAGCTTTTTGGGGCTTGACAGCGAAAGTAAAGGGCTGGATCTTTCATCCGCTCCCACACCTCCCGCAAGACCGCCGGTGCTGTGCGCAGGTTGCCCACACCGTGCATCCTTCTATGCTGTCAAGAAGGCTATGAAGGGCAAAAAGGCATACTTCTGCGGGGATATAGGCTGCTACACCCTGGGCAATGCCATGCCACTTGATATGGTGGATACCTGTCTGTGCATGGGTGCAGGCATTACCATGGCTCAGGGCTTTAACCACATGGACAGTGATGCCACAGCCATCTCCTTCACCGGAGATTCCACCTTTTTTGCATCGGGCATAACCGGAGTCGTCAATGCCGTTTATAACGCCGCCGATATGATAGTCTGTATCCTTGACAACTCCACCACGGCAATGACGGGGCATCAGCCCCACCCCGGCACCGGCAGAAATCTCATGTCGGCTCCCGTGGACAAGATCAGCATTGAAAAGATCCTCC
This sequence comes from uncultured Ruminococcus sp., assembly GCA_902768825.1. Taxonomy (GTDB): domain Bacteria; phylum Bacillota; class Clostridia; order Oscillospirales; family Acutalibacteraceae; genus UBA1213. Next base: position 3,601 of record CACXMR010000007.1, on the reverse strand, counting down.
TTGCAATAGGAGTAAAAAGGGTCGTCACCGTTGATCCCCTTGATCTGGACGCAGCAGTGAACGCAGTCAGAGAGTGCGCTGAGCTAAGCGGGGTCAAGGCGATAATATTCAAGTCGCCCTGCGTTGCCATAGTCAAGTCAGATAAAAAGATGGCGGTGAGCGACAAATGCATAGGCTGTCTGCGCTGCATAAAGGAGATAGGATGTCCTGCGCTGTCGGTGACTGACGGAAAAGCAGTCATTGACGAAAATCTCTGCACCGGCTGCGGACTGTGCTCAAAGCTGTGCCCCGTCGGCGCAATAGGAGGGGTATGATTATGAAAAAGGATATAATGATCTGCGGTGTAGGCGGTCAGGGAACCGTCCTCGCTTCAAAAATAATAGCCGCCTCCGCCATGGATGAGGGCTGCAGGGTCCACTCGGCAGAAACCATAGGAATGGCTCAGAGAGGTGGGCCAGTAACCAGCCATGTGAGGATCGGAGACGATGTTTTTTCGCCGCTGATTCCGGCATCGGGAGCGGATCTGCTCATCGCCTTTGAGCCGTCTGAGGCCGTCAGGAACCTGAAATACCTCAAAAAGGACGGCTTTGTGATAGTCAATTCCATACCCCTGAAGCCCGCATCTCTGGGCGGCGGAGCCGATTATGACGGCAAGGCTGAGATAGAGTTCCTGACCTCAAGGTGCAGATGTCTTGTGGTTAATTCCGATGAGCTGTGCAGACCCTTCGGCTCTTCAAAATTCTTCAATATCGCCGTACTTGGTGCGGCAGTCGGGGCAGGCGAATTGGGGCTAAAGGGTGAAACGGTCCGCAACGAAATAATCAGGACAGTACCGGAAAGGTTTCTTGAAAAAAATCTTGCCGCTTTCTCGGCAGGATGTAAGATAGGAGAAGAAAAGAAATGCAGATAACAGAAAAACAGCTTAGCCTCGTGAACGAAAGACTGCAGGCTATCATCAACTCCGACAATTATTTCGGAAAAATGTACCGTGAGCTGGGCATTACCCAGGTCAGGACGGCAGAGGACTTCCGGAAACTCCCCTTTGTCGATAAGGCGGAGCTGAGGAACGCTTATCCCTTGGGGATTCAGGCAGTGCCGGATGAAGAAATCGTGAGGATACACTCATCCTCAGGCACCACCGGAAAGCCTGTAATCATCCCTTATACAGCCAAGGACGTTGACGACTGGGCGACCATGTTTGCAAGGTGCTATGAGACCGCAGGCATAGGCAAAAGCGACCGCATCCAGATCACCCCTGGCTATGGCCTGTGGACTGCCGGTATAGGCTTTCAGGCCGGCTGTGAAAAGCTTGGCGCTATGGCCATCCCAATGGGACCCGGCAACACCGAAAAGCAGCTCCAGATGATGCAGGACCTGAAATCTACCGTTATCTGTGCGACCTCAAGCTATGCGCTTCTTCTTGCGGAGGAGATCAACAAGCGGGGCTTGAAGGATAAGATCTGCCTTAAAAAGGGCGTCATCGGTTCCGAAAGATGGAGCGACAAAAAGAGAGAATACATCTCCAACGAGCTGGGCATAGAGCTTTATGATATCTACGGACTCACCGAGATCTACGGCCCCGGCATCGGAATAAACTGCGATCATCAGACCGGAATGCACTATTGGGATGACTTCATCTATATTGAGATAATCGATCCTGAGACCGGAGAGCCTGTAGAGGACGGCGAGGAAGGCGAGATAGTGATAACCACGCTGGTCAAGGAGGGCGCTCCACTGCTGAGGTTCCGCACACATGACCTGTCAAGGATCATTCCGGGAGAGTGCCCCTGCGGCAGCCGCTATCCCAGGCTCGATGTCATCAAGGGCAGGAGCGATGATATGTTTAAGGTGCACGGCGTAAATATGTTCCCCAGTCAGGTAGAGGAGCTTATCGGGACAGTTGACGGCGTTTCAAGCGAGTACAAGATCGACATTGCCCACGACGACGAGAAGAACCGTGATATCATTATTCTGACCGTCGAGGCCGAGGGGCGTGTCAATTTTGACAGAACAGGCGACACCATAAAGAACATCTTCAAGTCTAAAATAGGCGTTACCCCGAAGGTCACAGTCGTTTCCGTAGGCACTCTCCCCCGTTCCGAAAAAAAGACCAAGAGAGTATTCGACCACAGAGAAGAATAATCTTTGTCAGGGGGACTTTTACGAAAAAATCCCCCGACACCCCCGAAAACGGCGCAGAGCCTGCGCACCCAATTTTGCGGGGAAAGAAAAACAAACTGTAACTGCACCCTCGTGGTTCTTAGACGTTCCGAAAGGCGACAACACAAAAGTTTTGGTCAAGCTTTTTCAAAAGCTTGCGGAGACCAGAGGCGGAGCCTTTGGTCGCTCTCCGCAGAGAGCGAAACGCTAAAGGGGTTCGGGGGCCAAGCCCCTGATTTATATGAATAAAAACCACCCGTTGAACGGGTGGTTTGCGAAAGCCCTATAAGGGCTTGTTACGGACGCTGCCCCTTAAGTGGGCTGAGAATGGTCTGCCAACCGCATTTCATTCTCAGCGACCCCTTAAGGGGTTTTTATTTTTTCTTATACTTTTCTCCGGTAAACGGATCCACGGTCTCATAGATGCTTAACTGGTCATTCGCTATATCTTCTTGCAGTTGATTTCGGATATATTCCTTAATCTTTTTTGTGTTTTTTCCTACTGTATCAACATAGTATCCTCTACACCAAAAATGCCTGTTTCCATACTTATACTTCAAGTTGGCATGACGATCAAAAATCATCAAAGAACTTTTCCCTTTCAAATACCCCATTACTTGTGCAACACTATATTTAGGCGGTATTGCAATAAGCATGTGGATATGATCAGGACATGCTTCGGCTTCAAGTATCTCTATTCCTTTTTGTTCACACAGTTTCCTCAGTATCTTTCCTATATCAGCTTTTATCTGATTGTAGATTACCATTCTCCGATACTTCGGGGCAAACACTATGTGATACTTGCAATTCCACTTGGAATGTGCTAAACTGCTTATATCGTCTTTTGTCATGACGATACCTCCTCGTTATTTTTATGTTGGTTGGCAGACCAAACTTATTATAACGCAGGAGGGTTTTATTTTCTACTCATAGCTAAAGCTTTTTTGAACCCCCGGCTTAGCCGGGGGGTTTCGTTGCACAATAAAAGCCTGATTCCGGCAGGAATCAGGCAATTTTCTTGGCGACAAGCTGCCTGTCAGGGGGACTTGTGCACCGGCGCTTCCTTGTACAAATCAAGAAACAAAAAGCACCTGCTAAATAGCAAGTGCCTTTCAAACGTCCGAGTGACAGGAGTCGAACCTGCGGCCTCTTGAACCCTATTCAAGTATCACGCAAACCGGAATGCTTTTAAAGGAAAACAATATATTTAAAAAACATTTGAGATTGAAGTCACAGTAAAATAATCTCCGGCTGAATGAATAGTCGGATATAATCTTATACAAACTCAATTTTAAGTTTTTTACCAAGTCCTCTGGCAATGGCTTCAAGTGTGGGAATATTGGGAATACACATTCCTCTTTCGATACGGCTGATGTTGGACTGCCTGACACCGGATAATTCTGATAATTCCTTTTGTGTCAGATTTTTTTCTGCTCTTGCC
>CACXMR010000006.1 GCA_902768825.1 uncultured Ruminococcus sp. | reverse complement strand
ATATTGTTACCTCCGGTTATGTTGGTTTTGTCGCTTAACATTTTACCATAGGTTTCAATATGGGTCTATTTTTTTTGCCATTTTATTTTACAACTTAGCACTTTTTTGGAGAAAAATGCGAGAAAGATTAACGGGCGTTGTATTCCGGGCAAGGCACCGACTGAATAATTATCCGTAAAAGAATAATAGCCGACATAGGAAAAAACAGCTCTACAGGAATGACCCCGTAAAGCTGTTTTGTGACATTGTTTTGCTGCCTGTTTAGTCAAAAATGTCCTTGACCCCTTCGATCAGATCCTCCACAGTGCTGATGGCCTTGGCGGTCTTTTTCTTGTATTTTTTGTTGTCCTTCAGCATGGCCGAGCCTACAAAGCCCACTGCCATTCCCGTCAGCAGACCTGCACCTACGCCTTTGATAATGCTCATAGTGTTTTTTGCCAAGATAATTGCCCTCCAGATCAATAATAATGCATTAAGATATTTCAATTGCATGACCTCTGTTAATTGGTGTCTGTAATATTGTGTCCGTTTTTTGGCGTGAAATGCATATATGTGTAAAAAATCACTTGTTATAATTAACAATATTCTGAGCTAATTATTGTTTGATTTGTATAAGTAACCGTTTTTTTCCATTTCGCAGAAAAAAACCCTGATTTCGTTTGACAAACCGCTAAAATCCGTTTATAATCAAGTAAAGTACAAACGAAGCACTGTACTTAACACGAGATAGTGTAAATTTTATGAAGTGAGGTAATGTATTATGCCAGCAAAGAAGAAGGTTGATGCTGCAGTTGCAGAGGTCAAGGAAGCAAAGACAACAAAAAAGACAACAACAAAGGCTGCTAAGGCTAAGGAGCTCGTACCCAATGTAGAGATCCAGTTTGACGGCAAAAACACTGCCGTAAATGCTCTCGTTGAGGCTGTTAAGGCTGCTTACAAGGCTGAGGGCAATGAGGACGCTATCTTGCTTTTTATGTAGTAAACGGCAAGAGCGAGGGCAAGTGTGTTTCACTCTGATCCCTGAGCCGGAGCTGCACGGTTGTGCGAGCACATGAATAGTAAATTGGACTGTCCCATCTTTTTGCGATGAGGCAGTCTTTTACTTTTTGCTGACGAAACAAAACTATTGAAATTCCGACGGAACAATGATATAATGCTAAAAGTATCGTTCTGACGAAAAGAAATACCTACACGGGGAGATAACTATGAACATTACAGAAGCTTTTAATACTATTGCCGGCAAGGTGGAAGAGGTGCTCTTCGCCAGGGGCTACACTAAACAGTCCGTGGCTGATACCTCCGACGAGATGACCGCTCTTTACACCGGAGAGGTAGCCTACAGCATCGTTTATTATATCGAAAAGAAAAGGATAGTGCTTCGCACCTGCTCAATGGTAGAGGATGAACCGGACAATTCCTGGAAGACCATAGCCACATGGCTCTTTGACGCAGATGTGGATGGGGCAAAGGAAGCGGATAATATAGGCAGGGACTTTGCAGAGACTATCCTTGGACCCAAGCAGATAGCCGCACAGCAGAGGAAAAAGGCAAAGAAGGAAAACGGTGAGCAGGCAAACGACCCGCTTTTCTTTGCAAACAGGATGATAGCCTATCTGCCTGAGCTGAGGGATGAGGTGGCTTTTGAAAAGGCTCACTATGAAAGCTTCAGGGGCATTACCTTTGCGGATGAAAAAATATTGCCGCTGTTTGTGAGCTATGTGAATAGTCAGGGCGCCAAGAATCTCGAAAAGCTGTCAAAGACCCTTTCTGAGCTTTATGATGCGGGAGATCTTGATGTCAAGGGAATAATCACTTATATACTTCTCAACGGAATAGAGGATGACGAAAAGTTTGAGGCTCTTACAGGCCAGTTCAGCAAGGAGCAGAAGAAGATAGCCAAGGCTGTCCGCAACCTCAGAGGCAAAAATATCAAACCGGAAAAGCCCAAAAAGCCGAAAAAGTATGTCGCTGACAGACTAAACGACCTTGCAGAGCGCAGAGAGCAGTACGGAAAAAAATAATTCAAAGTAATAATACAAAACGTAATATTTTTCTTGACAAAAGACATAGTATATTTACCTCATCAGAGGTTATTTTTTTGTGCCTTTTTTTGAGGGAGGCTAAATTATTCCGAAATACCGGGAGGTGCCGTCATGAGAGTAAAAGTAACACTAGCCTGCACAGAATGCAAACAGCGCAACTACAACACAATGAAAAACAAGAAGAACGATCCGGATAGGCTTGAGATGAACAAGTACTGCAGATTCTGCAGGAAACACACTCTGCACAAGGAAACAAAGTAAGAGAACGGAGGGAAATTATGGCAAAGGAAAAGACTCCGTCGAAAAAGCCCAATATCTTTAAGCGTATTGGAAATTACTTCCGTGAAGTGTTTATCGAGATCAAAAAGATCGTTTGGCCCGCACCCAAAAAGACCTTCAAGAACACAGGAATAGTGCTTCTTGCAATGCTTGTCGCAGGTGTGGTCATCTTCGGCGTGGACACAGGACTGTACTATCTGTTCGGTCTTGTAATGAATCTGGCCGGAAACTAAAATCATTACTGTTCGGAGGAGATACCTATGTCGGAAAGCGAAGCAAGATGGTATGTGGTGCACACATACTCAGGTTATGAAAACAAGGTTGCTTCAAATCTTGCAACGACTGTTAAAAACAGAGGTCTCCAGGATCTGATCTGCGATATCCGGGTTCCTACGGAGATCGTGACAGAGATCAAGGACAATCAGTCCAAAGAGGTGGAGAGAAAGGTCTTTCCCGGCTATGTCCTTGTTAAAATGGTGATGAATGACGATACCTGGTATGTCGTCAGAAACATCAGAGGATGTACCGGTTTTGTCGGACCGAGCTCAAAGCCCGTTCCTCTTACAGAGGAGGAGGTTCTGAGGATCGGAGTTGAGACGAAGACCATAGAGATCAACTATCAGGTGGGCGACAGCGTGCGCATTACAGACAGTCCCTTTGAGGATTCTGTCGGAGTGGTTGATAATATTGATCTTCAGAACAACACCGTCCGTGTCATAATCCATATGTTCGGACGAGAGACTCCTGTGGAGCTTGAGCTGGATCAGGTCGAGCCGCTGGAGTAAGAAACAGTTGATAACGGGCTGTGCCCGTTGTTATTGAGGGAGCGATCCCTCGTGGGAGGAAGCGAAAATTTTTTAACAGTCGCTCCGTGTTTTACCACGAATTTTGGAGGTGCAATTATAATGGCTCAGAAGGTAACAGGCTTTATTAAGCTTCAGATACCTGCCGGCAAGGCAACACCGGCACCGCCTGTTGGTCCTGCACTTGGACAGCACGGTGTCAACATCATGGCATTCACTAAGGAATTCAACGAGCGTACAAAGAACGACATCGGACTTATCATCCCTGTTGTAATCACTGTTTACTCAGATCGTACGTTCACCTTTATCACAAAGACTCCGCCTGCAGCTGTTCTTATCAAGAAGGCATGCGGGATCGAGACTGCTTCGGGCGAGCCCAACAAGAAGAAGGTCGCAAAGATCACCCGTGAGCAGGTTCAGAAGATCGCTGAGCAGAAGATGCCCGACCTCAACGCAGCAAGCCTTGAGGCAGCCTGCAGCATGATCGCAGGTACGGCAAGAAGCATGGGTATCGTAGTAGTAGATTGATCGATGACCCGAGTGGGAGGAAATACACTCCGATTTTACCACTGAATAGGGAGGAAAACCAATGAAACACGGTAAAAAATATGTCGATGCCGTAAAGCTCATCGACAAGACAAAGGCTTACGAGACCAAAGAAGCTATCGATGTCTGCCTCAAGACAGCTACAGCAAAGTTTGACGAGACCGTAGAGCTCCACATCAAGTTGGGTGTTGACTCACGTCACGCAGACCAGCAGGTAAGAGGCGCTATCGTTCTTCCCAACGGTACAGGTAAGCAGGTTAGAGTCCTTGCTATCTGCAAGGGCGACAATGTGGCTAAGGCTCAGGAGGCTGGTGCCGAGTATGTCGGCGCTGAGGAGTTTACTCAGAAGATCCAGAGCGAGGGCTGGATGGATTTTGACGTGCTGATCACAACACCCGATATGATGGGTCTCGTTGGTCGTCTCGGTAAGATCCTCGGTCCGAGAGGTCTTATGCCTAACCCCAAGGCTGGTACAGTTACACCCGATATCGCCAGAGCTATCAAAGAGGCTAAGGCTGGTAAGATCGAGTACCGTCTTGACAAAACAAACATAATCCACTGCCCCATCGGCAAGGTTTCCTTTGGCACAGACAAGATCGCTGAAAACTTTGACGCTCTTGTAGCTGCTGTTATCAAGGCAAAGCCTGCTGCTGCTAAGGGTCAGTATATCAGATCCGTTGCAGTTACAACTACGATGGGTCCCTCTGTAAGGATCAACCCCGCTAAGATCGGCGGAGCTGTCTGATCGGCGCAGAGCCTGCGCTCCCGATTCGCATAGCACGCTTTCTGCGTTCCGTTCTGTCAACGGACTTCAGCTGCACCAAAGCGGTTGTAGGTTTCAACACGAGGACATAGTTTTTTATTGTCAGAGCGGCTGCCGATGCGAAATCGGTGCCGGCAGATTGCCGGAAAAAACACTTGACAGATCTCTGTAAGTGTGATATAATCTTTTATGCTGTTGACCAAAGACAGCAGGTGCGTAAGCATAAGGGTTTTCCCGCCTGCCGAGGTTGTGCGTTTTACATTACTTCACTGTAATTTTCTGCGCCTTCCTCTGTAAAAGGGAAGGCGCATTTTTTGCGTCAATATACAAGGAGGTGAAACGTTTTGCCCAGTCAGAAGGTTTTAGAGCAGAAGCAGCAGATCGTTGCTGACCTTGCCGACAGGATCACAAATTCTGTTGCAGGTGTTATCGTTGACTATAAAGGTATTACCGTTGAGGATGATACAAAGCTGAGAAAAGAGCTTCGTGAAAACGGTGTTGTCTATACCGTTGTCAAGAACACACTTATCAAGCGTGCAGCAGACAAGGCTGGTCTGAGCGGTATGGATGATATGCTTAACGGCACATCCGCTATCGCTACAAGTGCTGAGGACTATGTTGCAGCAGCTCGTATTCTTCAGAAGTTCGCAGACACTCACGAGCATTTCAATGTAAAGACAGGCTTCATCGATGATGAGGTCATCACCACAGAGAAGATCAAGAGCCTTTCAAAGCTCCCCTCAAGAGAGGTGCTTCTCGCAAATGTTCTTGGTGCATTCCAGGCACCCATCGCTTCCTTCGCAAGAGCCGTACAGGCTATTGTGGATAAGAGCGGTGAAGCTCCCGCAGAAGCTCCGGCAGAGGCTGCCGAAGCTTGATCACAAAAATCCTAAAATTTGGAGGTAAATTAAAATGGCATCAGAGAAAGTTACAGCTATTGTTGAAGAATTAAAGGGTCTTACAGTTCTTGAGCTTGCAGAGCTCGTACACGCTGTAGAGGACGAGTTCGGCGTAAGCGCTGCTGCAGCAGTTGCAGTTGCAGCTCCCGCAGATGCTGGCGCAGCAGCTGCTGCTGTTCAGACTGAGTTTGACGTTATCCTCAAGGCTCCCGGCGCTGGCAAGATCAACGTTATCAAGGTTGTTCGTGCTATCACAGGTCTTGGCCTGAAGGAAGCTAAGGCTCTCGTTGACGAGGCTCCTAAGGCTGTTAAGGAGCAGGTCAGCCAGGAAGAGGCTGAGTCCATCAAGAAGCAGCTCGAAGAGGCTGGCGCTGAGGTAGAGATTAAGTAATTTATTACCTGATCGATCAACATAATAAGAAAGCCTTTGCTTTCTATCAACACACACCATAGGGAGGTGCAAAATATGGCAAAATGTGATATTTGCGGTAAGGGAGTGACCTTCGGTATAAAGGTTTCTCACTCACACAGACGCTCAAACAGAACATGGAAGCCAAACGTCGTTAAGGTTAAGGCGATAGTAAACGGCAGTCCGAAACGCGTTAATGTCTGCACCCGTTGCCTTCGTTCAGGTAAGGTTACAAGAGCTGTTTAAGCTTACTGACAGCTTTCGGATATTTGCTTTTAGTAATCAGGAGAACACCGGCTTGTCGGTTGTTCCTTATAAAAAGACAGTTCGCTTATTCCTGTAAAGACAACAAACGGACTTAGCTTCGATCATGTCGATCACAAGACACGCTTTCTCAAAAGAGGGCGTGTCTTTTTTCTTGTAAGTATTTATTTCTTTTCTGATCTGTGATAATATTTACTGGTATGGGTCTTGTTGGCTTTTTCGAGAGGAGCGGTTGATTGTGAAGGCTGTCAGACTATTGTGTATATGGTGCGCCGTTCTGTGTGTTTGCAGCGCTTCGTTTTGTTTATGCTCGTGCACCAGGAGGATCTCCGGAGAAAATGTTATAGAGGTCCCCACGGATAATTCTTCATTAGATGGAGGCTCAGATTATTCTTCTGACACCAAAGCATCATCAGAGAGTAATTTTGTCTCTTCCAAAGCTTCTGTTTCCGCAGTAAGCCGTGTTTCCGCCTATAAAGGTGCGGCATCAATTACTTATGTCAGTGCTGAGCCTGCATTTGCCGAAAGCTTGCCCGTAAGCTTGCCTGACAGCTCTGCATCTGATTACAGCAGTGAAGCTTCAAAGGCTGAACCGATTGAGGAGGAGTCTTTTTCTGAGCCTGAGGTATACGAGGAGCCCAGCGAGATCGTTATTCCTGTTGATCCGGTAGCGTATGAAAGGGTGCAGAATATTCTGTCAGGGGAGCTTAAAAAGAGTTCTGTTGAGCTTGATGTTGAACAGCTTTATCAATACCCTGTGCTTCCAACGGGCTGTGAGTCCGTAGCCCTGACAATGGCTCTTAATTATCTGGGAGGAGATTTATCCCTTACGGATGTTGCTGAGAAATATCTTGTATACGGTTATGATATTATCACATCTTTTCTTGGTGATCCCTTTGAGGATGACGGTGCGGGAATTTTTCCTCCGGGCCTGATACTGACCGCTCAGAATTACATTGATGAAAACAGCAAAAGCCTTGCTCCTATAGACACTACAGGAGCAGCTCTGAAGGATCTTTTCAAGCTGGTGGAAGGCGGTTATCCTGTTGTTGTCTGGAGCACGTCCTTTCTTTATGATCCCTTCAGTATAGAGGAAGAGGATATAGTCCTTGAATTCAGCGGTGTTGAGTATCCCTGGTACTCAAATGAGCACTGCCTTGTTCTCAGCGGGTATGACACTCTGAGTAATACTGTCACAGTCAACGATCCGGAGCGGGGAGTGGTGGTATATGATATTGACAGGTTTGAGGAAATATACGACCTTATGGGCAGAATGTCTATGGTTATCGTGGAAAAATAAGAAAACGGGGAAGGACCTGACTGAGAGGTCTTTCCCCGTTATTCATTTGAAATGCTTAGCCTGTAGGAGCTTCCCGGTCTTCACCGGGAGCATGGGTTATGTTGTTGACAGCTTTATCTTTGTGGTGCCCTCGTCGCCGTTGTAGACAAGGTAGCCGGATTCAGCCATGAGAGTAGCAGTTTTGACAATATTATCATAGTCCTCTATTGTCGTATCTGCATGGATAGTATAGCTGAAGTTTACCTCCACTTGGCCATACAGACAATCAGTGCCCTTCTCCTGAAGCTCGCTGAATTCGGAGACCTTGGCTTCTACATCAGCAACATGAGCCAGGGTGATTTCATCGAATAAATCGGTCATAGGCTCATAGGCTCATAGGAGAATTTGGTGATATCAGGCTTGTCTGAATCTGCGTTAAGGATAGTAAACGGGACGATTTTTGAGGTGCGGAAGGTGTGCTCTCCGTTGCCGCTATAAAAGTGCTCGTATTCGTTGGCGATCAATCCGTCCAGGTAGCAGCTACGCCCGTCAAAGCTTACGATGTTCTCCATAACGGCGTCAGTTTTTACTACATAATCATCAGGGACAGGGGTTGTGCTGTTGCTGAGGGGTATGCTGTATGAATTTCCATTACTGGAGAATTTCAGGCAGAAATAAGAGGGATCTACGTTCCTGGTGCTTACTATTCTATACAGCTCGCCATCCTTGCTGCTGAATTTGTGCTTGCTTACGTTCATACAGCTAAAATTATACCAGGTTTCCGTCTTGTCATTGACTACGTTATACTCTTTCTCTCCGCTGGTGGCTTCGATACCCTCTGTCATGAACTCTTTCTTGTCGTACTTGCCTGCTACCAGCACCTGGATCACTGTCACTTTTTCAGCGTGCTGCAGGCTCTCAAAGTCTGAATCGCTGTCGTAGGGCACCTCCTTGACCTCCAGGGTGCAGAGCTTTACATTCTGCTCCTCAAGCACCTTTTCAGGGGTCTTTTTTTCTTCTGGCACCTCGCTGCTTTCCTCGCTGCTCTCGGCTGCGGACGCTTTGCTTTCGGGAGCTACCAAAACTTCTTTACCCTTGCAGCCTACCACTGTAACAGCAAGGCCGACAGCCAAAACTGCAGCTAAAAATGTTTTGCAAAGATCAATTTTTCTCATATGTTTTACCTCCTGTATTGTTTATCTGTCAATGCAGATATAATACCTCATTAAAGTCACAGTGGCTATCGGGAAATTATGATTTCCTGTGAGATTTTTGTGCATAATTCCAATGCTTTACATAGCACCGCACATTGTCAGAGCTGTAACATCTCAGCCCTGCCATACCACGTTTGTATGCTTGTCTGCCCACTTGTAATCCCAGCTTGAAGGACGCTCGGACTTGCCCTCTACAGTGATCGTCTGGGATTCTCCCCAATCAAAGAATGCGTTCTTTCCGATCTTTTCAACGCTTGCGGGTATTGTAATGTTGGTTATCCGCTTGTCATACTCAAAGGCATTTTCCCCGATTGAGGTAACACCTGCAGGGATCACCATTTCTTCGAGTGAGGAACAGAAGTTAAAGGCGCCGTTTCCTATCTCTGTGGCTCCCGAAGGAATTGTTATCGACTCAAGGCTTTTGCACTGATAAAACGTATTTGCGGGTACAGTGGTAAGCTTTGACGGAAGATTTGCTTTTGTCATGTCCTCACATGCCTGAAAAACGCTCTCGCCCATGGTGGTAACGGTATCCGGCAGACGGCACTCCACCATCTGACTGCACACTGCAAAGGCTCGTTCGCCTATCTCCGTTACGCCGTCGGGCGCCCATACTGAGCGCAGTGTGGTGCATTCATCAAATGCACTCTTACCTATCTTTTTCAGCGTTGAGGGCAGCTTTACAGTATTCATCCATGTATATCTGTAAAAGCATTCATCATCTAACTCAGTGATTCCTTCGCCAATGATGATCGTTTTAGTCCGATTCAGACCATAAGGCTTGGTCAGCTTGCCGGTGCCCTCTATTACTGCGACATCGTTTTCATAAAGCGTATAGGTGGCGTTGTCGCCGCAGGAGCTTGTCTCCATGACCTTCTGTCCGGCGATAAGCTCATCAACGTTTATCTGTGACTCATCATCAGATGTCCGAGCCTCACTGGTCGTCTGATCCTCAGTCGATTTCTCATCGGTATTGCTCTGGGCTGACGAGGTGGAAGCTGATGCACTGTCAGCGTTAGTTTTGCTGCTGTCGCCGCAGCCTGCAGCGCCCATGGTCATTAACGCCGCCAGCACAAGGGATGCTATCATTTTTACAGTATTGCTCTTTTTCATGTGAATATCCTCCTTGTTATTCTTATGCTTGCCCCAAAAAATTGCGTTTATCCAAGATTTATCCTTACTTTGCCGTCGTAGACAATGCTGCCGGAATTGGCGATCTTCACAAGAAGCGAATCTATTGCTTCAAACTCTTCGTTTGTAGCAACGTCCTTTATTTCTCCGACGACAGTGAATCTGATGCTTTGCCCTATGGGTGAAAATACGGATTTTTTTGCGCCCGCATCCTCATTGGCAAAACTGATCTTGAATCTGCTGTAGTTCTTGTCCTTAGCGACATCCTCGGCAGGCTCATAGGTGCACTTTGCAGCATCAAGCTGTCTGTCCGTAGTGCCGTCGAGTCTCAGCAGATAAATCGAAGCCTCATAGATATCTGATGTTGAGTCATCGCTTTTGGTGAATACAGTATCCTTGTCATTATCCCTGTAATAAAGTGCGCCGTCAATATCAAAAACGCTGTAGGGGGTTGTCTGACCGTCACTCACCAGTGAAGAGGGAATATCTCCGATAGTGTCGCTGAGTGTGGAATGGGTAAAATAGTCCTTGTGCTGATAATTGATCTTGAAATCCGAGGGTGAATATTTTGCAGGACAAATAATCTCGGTGATATAGCCTTTTGTTTGCTGGCTGGTGCTGTCAATGACTGGATAAATGTCAGAAACATAACGGGTTACCGGTGCGGCGACAGGGGGCTCTACGATATTCACGGCGATGTAGTTTATCTTATCGTCAGGCTCTCCAATGCTTTCCGCAGCGATGGTGATGATCTTCATGGCATCTGTCTCTTCAAATAGGTCCTCACCAAAAACGTCTTTGTCAAAGGGGATCTCCTTGACGCTGACGGTAGTGACCTTAAAGCTTTTTTCTTCAGCCTCAGAGCTTTCAGAGACGCTTTGCACATTACTCTTATTGTCGGAAGTGCTCTTGCTTTCATTTCCGCCGCAGCCTGCACTGGTGATGGTCACCACAGAAGCCAGTAATACGGCGGAAATCACTTTTAATGCTATGTTCTTTTTCGTTTTGATCACCTCACTCCTCAATTATGACAAATCCGATACAGGGTGTTCAACTGCAAATATCCATCGGCAGCAGGCAGCCGTGACATCCCGCAGGGCAGCTTGTCAATAGAACCATTATATCACATTTTTTATTGTAGGCAATCGGATTTTTCCAATGTTCTGCATTTTTTGGTGAACTATAGCAATACTGTTCCTGCCGCTCAGCTGTTCGCATTGTAAGAAAAATTGAAACGCAAATGCACTGATTGCGGCTGACAACTTCACGTCCGGGCAAAAAGTGTATTTCTGATTTAACTGTCAAAAAAAGCCGCCCGTATCATTTTTACAGGATACGGACGGCATATTAAAACTATTATATACTGGGCGCAGAGCAAGCGCTTTATATTCGCAATGTCGGTTAGTTTTTGAGGCTCTGCATAGGGGCGGGGATACGTCCACCTCGGGAAATGAACCTTGCAGGGGACTTTCTGTTGACGTCCATGATGGGACCGTTGCCCAGGAGTCCGCCGAAGTTCAGCTCTTCGCCGGCGCTTTTGCCGATGGCGGGGATGAGCCTTACTGCGGTAGTCTTTGAGTTGACCATGCCTATAGCTGCTTCGTCGGCGATTATGCCTGAAATTATCTCGGCTGTAGTGTCTCCGGGAATAGCGATCATGTCAAGACCAACTGAGCAAACAGCGGTCATAGCTTCAAGCTTTGTGAGGGTGAGAGCCTTGCTGCGGGCAGCCTCGATCATGCCTGCGTCTTCAGTTACGGGAATAAACGCACCTGACAGTCCTCCTACATGGGAAGAAGCCATCACGCCGCCCTTCTTTACTGCGTCATTGAGAAGAGCAAGGCAGGCAGTGGTACCATGGGCACCGCACTGCTCCAGTCCCATTTCCTCAAGAATGTAAGCAACAGAATCACCTATCGCCGGTGTGGGCGCAAGTGAAAGATCAACGATACCAAAGGGCACACCGAGTCTGCGGGATGCCTCCTTGGCAACAAGCTGTCCGGTTCTGGTGATCTTGAATGCGGTTTTCTTGACTATATCCGCCACCTCGGTAATGTTGCAGTCACCGGCCTTTGCAAGAGCGGCTCTGACTACTCCGGGGCCGGATACTCCTACATTGATGACTGAGTCAGGTTCGCCTGCTCCGTGAAAAGCTCCTGCCATAAAAGGGTTGTCCTCCGGTGCATTGCAGAAAACTACCAGCTTTGCGGCGCCAATGCAGTCCTTGTCGGCAGTCAGCTCTGCACTTCTGCGGATAACCTTGCCCATCATTTCTACCGCATCCATGTTGATGCCGGCTTTTGTGCTGCCGATGTTAACAGAGGAGCAGACCTTTTCGGTGCTGGCAAGAGCCTCCGGTATACTGTCTATCAGTGCATAGTCTCCGGGAGCAAAGCCCTTGTGCACCAGTGCGGAATAGCCTCCCACAAAGTTGACTCCGATGGTGTCAGCCGCTTTGTCGAGAGCCTTTGCAAACTTCACGGGATTGTTAGTGGGGCAGGCGGCTGCCAGCATTGCTATTGGGGTAACGGCAATCCTCTTGTGAATTATCGGAATGCCGATCTCCTTGCTGATATCCTCGCCTGTTTTTACAAGGTTTCCGGCATATCTGCATATCTTGTCATACAGCTTCTGACAGGCCTTGTCAATATTATCGTCAATGCAGTCAAGAAGTGAGATGCCCATTGTGATAGTTCTCACGTCAAGATTTTCATTGTCTATCATGTTTATCGTTTCAAGTATATCATGTGAATTAATCATTGAAAGCTACCTTCCTTTATGCTGTGTTCCAGCTCAGATCTTGTGCATGGCGTTGAAGATGTCCTCGTGCATTACATGGATCTTGACTCCCATTTTTTCGCCTGTTTCCGTGAGAGAATCCACAAGCTGGGAGAAGGGGACGGTGCAGCCTGTTATGTCAACGAACATTATCATGGCAAACATACCCTGGAGAACTGACTGAGTTACTTCTATGATATTCACGCCCACCTCGGCGCACTCTCCGGACACCTTTGCGAGTATTCCTACTGTATCCTTGCCCAAAACCGTAATAACTGCATTCATAAAAAGACCTCCTGATTTTTGTGCGGCCTCATAGCCGATACAATGATTATACTATATAACTATCCGCTTGTAAAGCGTTTTTGACCTGCGGCCTCCCTGGCGGATAATATCTGTGTGAGTATCCGTTTATTTGCTCAGCTCGTTTTATTTATGTAAGATGTGTATTGGGCTATCCTACAATCTGGACTGTCCTTTGACAAAAAAACTGTGGAATTGACACAAAGTTACATTTTCTTGGTTTTACCGTTGACAGCGGCAAAAAGTGATGCTATAATCATCTACGTAATTGAATATATGAACTTATCCGGAGTGACTGAGGGAACAGGCCCTGTGAAGTCCGACAACCTGCCGATGAGGTAAGGTGCCAAATCCTGCGGTGTAGCCGAAAGATGAGTGTTTTTGTTTGCTGTTCGGTTGTGCCGGGCGGCTTTTTTATTTCCTTGCGGACTGCTTCGGACGTTATTTAGAAAGGAAAGAGAAACATGGCAAATTATCTTTTTACATCCGAATCTGTTACTGAGGGTCATCCCGATAAAATGTGCGACCGTATTTCCGACGCCATACTTGATGAGCTGATCCGCCTTGACCCTGAGGCACACGTTGCCTGCGAGGTCACAGCCGCTACCGGTCTGGTGCTCATTATGGGTGAGATATCCTCAAAGGCTACCGTTAATGTTGACAAGATCGCAAGAGAGGCGATCACCTCAATAGGCTACAATAACCCCTCCGTCTGCTTTGACGGCAATTCCTGCGCTGTCCTCACATCCATCCACTCCCAGTCGCCGGATATCTCTATGGGCGTCAACTCCTCATACGAATACCGTGACAGCAAGGAGGATAATCTGGACAGGATCGGTGCCGGCGATCAGGGCATTATGTTTGGCTTTGCCTGCGATGAGACCCCTGAGCTCATGCCCCTGCCCATCTCTCTTGCCCATAAGCTTGCCAAGCGTCTTGCCAGTGTGCGCAAGGACGGCACTGTCAAATATCTTCGCCCTGACGGCAAAACTCAGGTCACGGTTGAGTATGACGAAAACAACCGTCCTGTCAGGGTGGATACCATCCTTATCTCCACACAGCATGACGAGGATGTTTCACTTGATACAATTCGTGCAGACCTTGTGGAGCACGTCATAAAGCCGGTCATCCCCGCTGAGATCATGGACGAAAACACCCGTATTCTCGTTAACCCCACAGGCCGTTTTGTTATTGGCGGACCTGCAGGCGACAGCGGACTCACAGGCAGAAAGATCATAGTTGACACCTACGGCGGATATTCCCGTCACGGCGGCGGTGCTTTCTCCGGAAAGGACCCCACAAAGGTGGACAGAAGCGCAGCCTATGCCGCAAGATATGTCGCTAAGAACATTGTTGCCGCAAAGCTTGCCTCTAAGTGTGAGATTCAGCTCTCCTACGCTATCGGCGTTGCCCGTCCTGTTTCTGTCATGGTTGAGACCTTTGGCACAGGTGTTGTTTCCGAGGATGTGCTGACTAAGGCTGTAAACAGCATTTTCGATCTTCGTCCTGCCGCTATCATCAGGGATCTTGGACTTGACAAACCGATCTATCGTGAGCTTTCGGCTTACGGTCACATGGGCCGTGAGGACCTCGGTGTTGCCTGGGAAAAGACAGACAAGGCAGAGGCTCTCAAGTCAGCCGTTGAGTCTCTGAAATAATCAGATATAACAAAACGTGTCAGTGAGTATCTACCCGCTGGCACGTTTTTCGATGTTTTATAGATTATGCTTCCGTATCAATGCCGAAGATTTTTGCGCAGTTCCTGAAAAGTATCTTCTCCCGCTCATCCTCTGTCAGGTCAAGCCGCATAAAGCTCTCATACTCCTTTACCGGATCCCACATGGGGTAGTCCGAGCCAAAAAGAAGCCTGTCCGCACCATACAGCCTTATAAGCTCCTGCACCTTTTCGGGCTTGAGAAATGGCATTACGCTTGAGATGTCCATATAGCAATGCATTTTGCTCATATATGGCACTGCTTCTTCATATATAGACCAGCCGCCCAGGTGAGCGGCGATCATCATAAGCTCCGGGAAGCGCTGTTCTATCCTTTGCAGTCTTTTAGGGTGGGAATAGTCATAGCGGTAGTCCCCTCCGTGTATCAGCAGTGGAAGTTTGCCCGCAAACTTTTCGTAGAGCTTCATGGCCTTGTCGCTGTCGGCGTCGAATTTCTGGGTATCGGGGTGCAGCTTGATACCCTTTAGCCCAAGGGAGATTATCCTTTCGATCTCCTCGTCGGCGTTTTCCATATCAGGGTGAAGCGTACCAAGCCCGATAAACTCCTTGTGAGCCTTGCACTGCTCTGCAACAAAGGTGTTCAGCCGCTTAACGGTGGAAGGGGTAAGGGCAACAGAATTGACCACAAACAGCTTGATGGGGCTTGATGTGGCAAGCAAAGCCAGGTCGTCTCCGGTGCCGGAGCAGGCCATGGGCACATCATAAAACTCTCCTACACCCTTGACGGCCATAGGAGCTAATTTTTTGTGATAAATATGATCGTGGCAGTCGATTACGAGCATGATTATTCCTCCCTGAGTGTTTCTCCGACTATTATAATATCCACCGGTTCCTTGTGTCAAGGTCAGGTGTTGGGGGACTTTTACGAAAAAATCCCCCCGGTCTCGCCTGTCGGCTCGGTAGGTGCTTGCGGGAAAAAAGCTCTTGACAAAATCCGAGGCTTAGTGTATAATAGGCAGCAGTGTAAAGCAGATTGCTTTACAGAAGTAACAAAGCCGGAGGTCATGCCGTATGTCGAAAAACCTTGAAGTCTCTGCACTGCTTGATTATTACGGTATGATACTTACCGACAAGCAGCGTGAGACTGTAGAGAACTATTACAACGATGATCTTTCTCTTGGAGAGATAGCCCAAAATCTCGGGATCTCCCGTCAGGGTGTCCGTGACAGCATCAAGCACTCAGAGGCTATCCTTTATGAGGCAGAGGAAAAGCTTGGCCTTATGAAAAACGCCAGGACATTGAGTGATAGTCTCGATACCATCAGGAAGTGTGTCGATATTATTGATGAGCTGAATATCAAAAGATACCGCTCAAACGACATCAATGAGAGCATCAAGGTCATTCTTGCAGAGCTTGAAAAGCTCAAGGAGCTGTGACCGCTCAGGAAAAAGGAAAACACTGCATTAATGCAGATATGATACGCCGTTAGGAGTGTGAGAAATGGCATTTGAAGGATTATCCGAAAAACTGACAGCCGCTTTCAAAAGGCTCAGGAATAAGGGCAAGCTGACCGAAAGCGACGTTAAGAGCGCAATGCGTGAGGTCAGGATGGCACTGCTGGAGGCTGATGTAAACTATAAGGTCGCCAAGGATTTTACGGCCAAGGTCACGGAGAGGGCTATAGGCACTGACGTTATGGAAAGCCTTACTCCTGCGCAGATGGTCATTAAGATAGTAAATGAGGAACTTACTGCCCTCATGGGCTCAGAGGAAAGCAGACTCAACTTTGCTTCCAAGCCGCCTACAATAATCATGATGTGCGGACTGCAGGGCTCAGGTAAGACTACCCACAGTGCAAAGCTGGCAAAGCTGCTCAAAAAACAGGGCCACAGACCTTTGCTTGTAGCCTGCGACGTATATAGACCTGCTGCTATCGAACAGCTTAAGGTGGTAGGCTCTCAGGCGGGAGCGGCGGTTTTTGAGCTTGGACAGGAAAACCCTGTTACTATCGCAAAGACTGCTGTGAAGCACGCAAAAGACTATGGAAATGATATTGTGATACTTGATACGGCAGGACGTCTGCATATCGACGAGAAGCTCATGAACGAGCTAAAGGAGATCAAGGCAGAAGTAAAGCCTGATGAGATACTGCTTGTGGTTGACTCCATGACGGGTCAGGATGCCGTTAATGTGGCAAAGTCCTTTGATGACCTGCTGGATATATCAGGCGTTATCCTTACAAAGCTGGACGGCGATACCAGAGGCGGAGCCGCATTGTCTGTCAAGGCTGTCACCGGCAAGCCCATCAAGTTTGCGGGTATAGGCGAGAAGCTCAATGATCTTGAGGTGTTCCACCCTGACCGTATGGCTTCGAGGATACTTGACATGGGCGATGTGCTGACCCTCATCGAGGACGCCGAGAGCCGCCTGGATCAGAAAAAGGCTGAGGAAATGGCCAAGAAGTTCCAGCAGAACAAGTTTGATATGAATGACCTTTACGAGCAGATGCAGCAGATCAAAAAGCTTGGCTCTATCAAGGGTATTCTTTCAAAGCTGCCCGGACTTGGCAAGCAGATAAAGGATATGGACTTTGACGAGAGGGCGATGGACAGGGTAGGAGCTATGATCCAGTCTATGACAAAGGCTGAGAGAGAGGATCCCAAGATCATCAACCCTTCACGCAAGAAGCGTATCGCTGCGGGCAGCGGCATGAAGGTGGAGGATGTTAACCGCCTTATGAAGCAGTTTGAGGAAATGCAGAAGTTTATGAAGAGCATGAACGCCAGAGACAAGCACGGCAGGAGAAAACGCCTTCCGGGGCTGGGCGGAATGCCTATGAACCCTTCCATGCTCCATGGACAGGGAGACTCCAAGCGCAAGAAGTGAGCTGCGCACCAATAATCAGTTTTTCATCCAAATATACATTTGGTGAAATATAAATAACAAAGACCGTGTACAAGCACGACGTCAGAATTTATGGAGGTAATTTTAAAATGGCAGTAAAGATCAGACTTCACCGTGTAGGCGCAAAGAAGGCACCCTTCTATCGTGTAGTAGTTGCAGATTCAAGGTATCCCCGTGACGGCAGATTCATCGAGGAGATCGGTACCTATCATCCCATGGAGAA
The DNA here is from genome assembly GCA_902768825.1 of uncultured Ruminococcus sp. Classification (GTDB taxonomy): domain Bacteria; phylum Bacillota; class Clostridia; order Oscillospirales; family Acutalibacteraceae; genus UBA1213. The sequence continues at coordinate 51,022 of CACXMR010000006.1, read as the reverse complement.
GGCAGAGGCTGATGTATTCAAGGTAGACGCTGACAAGGCTAAGCAGTGGATCAAGAACGGTGCACAGCCCACAGATACAGTAAAGGCTCTGCTCAAGAAGAACAACATCATCTGATGTCTGTTATCCGGAGGGAAAAATGGAAGAATTACTTGTTTCGATCGTAAGAGGTCTTGTGGAAAAGCCTGACGCTGTATCCGTGACCGTTGACGAGGTAAACGATGAGGGTATCGTGGTTTACCATCTCCACGTTCACGAGGACGATATGGGAAGGGTTATCGGCAGACAGGGAAGGATCGCTAAGGCTATCCGTACCGTAATGAGAGCTGCCGCTGCAAGAAACGATGAGAAGATTCAGGTCGAGATCGACTGATAAACAGGGAAGCCTTTGCGGGTTTCCCTTTTTCTTATACAAGGGAGGTACCCCATGAAAAAACAGTATATCGAGGCAGGAAAGATAGTCGGCACCCATGGACTGAAGGGAGAGTGCCGCATTGACCCATGGTGCGACAGTGCAGCCTTCCTCTGCCGCTTCAGGAGATTATTCGATGCGTCAGGCAGGGAAATGAAGGTCAGGGGTGCAAAGGTGCACAAAAACATCGCTATTGTTCATTTTGACGGGATCGACAGCGTTGAACAGGCTGATCTGCTCAGAGGAAGGATAGTCTATATCGACAGGAACGATGTACGTCTGCCAAAGGGCACACACTTTATCCAGGATCTCATTGGTCTCAGGGTGGAGGATGCAGATGACGGGACGGTTTATGGTGAGATTACTGACGTGCTGAAGACCGGGGCAAATGACGTTTATCAGGTCACAAAGGACGGAAAGGACTATCTCGTGCCGGTTATTCCGGATATCGTGGTCGAGAAGGACGTTGACGGAGGAGTAGTAAAAATCAGACCGATAAAGGGGATATTTGACGATGAGGATTGATCTTATCACCCTGTTCCCGGAAATGTGCGATACGGTGCTCAGCGAGAGCGTTATCGGCAGAGCAAGAAAAAAGGGTGCAGTAGAGCTTGAATGTCACCAGCTCAGGGATTTTGCTTTTGACAAGCACAAGCGAGTGGACGATTCTACCTACGGCGGAGGAATGGGAATGCTGATGATGGCAGAACCCATTGCGCTGTGCTTTGAAGATCTATGCGAAAGCCTTGGCAAGAGACCTCACTTTATCTATATGTCCCCAAAGGGGCAGGTGCTCACCCAGAAACGTGTCAGGGAGCTTGCAGGTCTTGACAATATCGCCATATTATGCGGTCATTATGAGGGCGTAGATCAGCGTGTCCTTGACGAACTCATTGACGAGGAGATATCTATAGGTGATTATGTGCTGACAGGCGGCGAGCTTCCTGCCCTGGTGCTCACAGACAGCATTTGCAGGATGATCCCTGGAGTGCTGTCAGACGACCTCTGCTTTGAGGATGAGAGTCATTACAGCGGCCTTCTTGAATATCCACAATACACAAAGCCATCGGTCTGGAGGGGAAAGGCTGTGCCTGAGGTGCTCCTGAGCGGCCATCATGCCAATATCCAACAGTGGAGAAGAGAGAATTCTCTCCTGGAGACAGCAAGGCTCCGTCCGGAGCTTTTGCAGAGTGCGGAGCTGAGTGAAAAAGACCTGAAATTCCTCAAAAGCAAGGGTATCATATAACAAAACAAGAGCATTTTAGTGCAAACCAATAATTGTAAATATTGCCAATTCCGTGAGATGCTTGTCAGCTGCCAACACTTATGAAGTTACTATTTTCTGGTTTATTGTTCCGATAAAGAACAAACAGGTCGATTATGATTCTTTTATGGCATTATAATATGAATAAAACCGGTCTGATGTAAGAATATACCTCTTGCTGACGGGTATGTGCCCTTTAATAGTTTAAAACTTATGATTGATATGACAAAATATTTCATTGCTTAGTAAAATAATACAGCTAAATGCACAAAAATCTTTTCGGCTGAATGATTTAGCACAGAATTAGCTTCCAATTTTTGCATAAATATCCATTATTCCTTCATAATAATACATAATTATCTTAAAAAATCCGAAAAAATTCTTTATCAAGCATAAAATTTTTCCACAAATACGGCAGTTTGCACAAAAACAAGCTTTCACTAATTATTTTCAATCGTACATAAAAACAAACTTTCAGAAAACAGTTGATAATTGCTCAGATTATGCTATAATTGATGTATAAATCAAGGTAACCACAGATACGCTGCAGGGAGCCTTGGTGGATGTTAAGGGGATATATTTTTTCTTGAGGAGGAATATGAATGTTCGTCAAAGAAGTAATGGTTCAGAATCAGGTAGGTCTTCACGCTCGTCCTGCAACCTTCTTTATCCAGAAGGCTAATGAATTCAAGTCTTCTATCTGGATCGAGAAGGAGGAGAGAAGGGTCAATGCAAAGAGTCTTCTCGGCGTCCTCTCACTGGGTATTGTCGGCGGCACAACAATCAAGGTTATGGCAGACGGCGCAGATGAGGAAACAGCTGTTGAGAGTCTCGTTAAGCTGATCCAGTCAGGTTTTTCAGAGTGATTTTTGATACTCAAACAAAGGCATCGTCGTTTGACGGTGCCTTTTTCTGCGCTTTGGAGCTTTGATATGATAAACAAATGAGGACCGATCAAAAAATCGGTCCTCTAAGCTTTTTTTGGAGGCGTTTGTTATTTGCCTTCCTTTGACTTTATATATTCGTCTATTGCTTTTGCTGCGGCCTTGCCTGCGCCCATTGCGAGGATGACGGTCGCTGCGCCTGTCACGGCGTCTCCACCGGCATAGACTGCCTCACGGCTTGTAAGTCCGCTCTCTCCGTCTGTCACGATGCAGCCCCTGTCGTTTGTCTTCAGGCCCGGCGTTGTGGATCGGATAAGCGGGTTAGGACTTGTGCCGATGGCAATGATCATAGTGTCGGCTTCTATCGTAAACAGAGAGCCTTCCTTTACTACAGGCTTTCTTCTGCCGCTTGCGTCAGGCTCGCCCAGCTCCATTTCGTTGCACCTTACGCCGCAGACCTCTCCGTTTTCGTCACCGAGTATCTCTACGGGGTTACTGAGGGTCTTGAAGATGATTCCCTCCTCCATGGCGTGCTCGACCTCTTCCTTTCGTGCAGGAAGCTCTTCCATGCCACGGCGGTAAACAATATATACCTCATTGGCTCCCATTCGCATTGCCGACCTTGCAGCGTCCATGGCAACATTTCCGCCGCCGGCTACGACCACCTTACTGCTGCGCCTGATAGGGGTTTTGCTGCCGGGCTTGTAGGCCTTCATCAGGTTTATCCTTGTAAGATATTCGTTTGCGGAATACACACCCTTGAGGCTTTCGCCCGGAATATTCATAAACCTTGGCAGGCCTGCTCCGCTGCCGATGTATACAGCCTCGTTGCCCATTTCAAACAGCTCGTCTATCGTGAGCACCTTGCCGATGACCATGTTTGTTTCTATGTCAACGCCAATAGCCTTCAGGTTGTCGATCTCCTTCTGGACAATGAGCTTTGGCAGACGGAATTCCGGTATGCCATAAACCAGGACGCCTCCCGCAAGGTGCAGAGCCTCATAGACCGTTACCTTATAGCCAAGCTTTGCAAGATCCCCCGCAGCAGTGAGTCCGCTGGGACCTGCACCGATGATCGCAACCCTGTGTCCGTTCCACTGGGGCGCCTGGGGCTTTTCTGTGCAATGCTCCCTGTGATAGTCAGCTACGAACCTTTCCAATCTGCCGATGCCTACGCTCTCGCCCTTTATGCCTCTGACGCATTTGCTTTCGCACTGTCTTTCCTGGGGACAGACTCTTCCGCACACGGCTGGCAGGGAGCTTGACTGAGAAATAATCCTGTATGCGCCCTCCATGTCATCACTTGCGACTCTCTCAATAAAGGCGGGTATGTCGATGGATACCGGGCAGGCAGTAGTGCAGGGCTTGTTTTTGCAGTTAAGGCAGCGTTTTGCCTCGCTTATTGCCATCTCATAGGTGTAGCCCAGGGCAACCTCGTCAAAGTTTCTCCTTCTGACCATGGGATCCTGTACCGGCATCCTGCATCTTTCGGGGCTCATGTTCCTTTCAGGCATATCACTGCACCTCCTTGTTAAGAAGCTCACAGCCGGCTTCACGGGCATGGGTCTCAAAATCTCTGTACATGGTGCCTCTGTGCATGGCTTCGTCAAAATCCACCAGATGACCGTCAAAATCAGGACCGTCAACGCAGGCAAATTTTGTTTTACCTCCGACGGTAAGACGGCAGCCGCCGCACATTCCGGTGCCGTCGATCATTATCGGGTTCATGCTGACTATAGTTTTGATATTGTACTTTTTGGTAAGCTGGCAAACGAATTTCATCATAATGAGCGGACCTATTGCGATGACCTCGTCATATTGGTTGCCCTCGTTTATGAGCTGTTCCAGTGCGTTTGTCACAAGTCCCTTTGTTCCATAGCTGCCGTCGTCTGTCATTATCCTCAGCTCTGAGCTGGCGGCTCTGAACTCATCCTCAAGGATCACCAGATCCTTATTACGGAATCCCACCACGCTATGCACCTCGCACCCAAGGGAGCTGAGCTTCTTTGCTATGGGATATGCTATTGCACAGCCGACTCCTCCGCCAATCACCGCCACCTTTTTGAGGCCCTCCACCTCACTGGGACGTCCGAGAGGGCCTACAAAATCCTGCAGACAGTCACCCTCGTTGAGGGTGTCAAGCTCCATGGTGGAGCCTCCCACTATTTGATAAATAATGGTCACAGTGCCCTTCTCTCGGTCAAAATCAGCAATGGTGAGGGGCACACGCTCGCTGTCTTCTTTTGCCCGGAAAATAATAAACTGACCCGGTTCGGCCTTTCTTGCGATAAGGGGAGCCTCGATCTCCATCAGGGAGACCGTCGGGTTCAGAGATCTTTTTTTAAGGATCCTGTACATCGTAAACGTTCCTTTCTGATAAAAAATGCACAAAATCGGATATTTCCTCTCCTGTGCTGCTGTTTGTCATCCATTATATCATAATTTGTACATTCATACAAGTGATTATTTGAGGAAATGTCAACTCGTCACAAAAGAGAAAGAGTCTTATTATTCTGAGAAACAAAAAAACAAAGACACATCCCCAAACACCGATAAACAATGGGGAAAGAGGCAAATTTGGCAGACAGACAATTTTGTCTTTATATGGTAATTAATGAAATGGGTGATTCATTATTCATTGCGTATGCATAATAATGTGAAAATTGTTAATTTTTTGAATTTTTTTGAATCACCATTTGACAAATTAAAATTTTGATATTATAATATAAATGACGACAAAAAAAGGGCGGTGAAAGTGCTAAAAATTGGTATAATGATACAAAGATGCGCAAAATTTTACAAAAATAACATTGACCGATTTTTTATGTTAACGTCTTTTAGACTTAAAATCATTTTTTGACTGGTTAAATTTTGAAAAAAACGGACGCAAGAGTATACATATCGTCCGGAGTTTATGCAAGGAGTCGGGAATATGCAGCACGAAGAACTAATGAGTCTTAAGGAAACAGGGCAAAAGGGGGATTTTCTGTTACCTTACGTCGTAAGTAAGACGATTATGCCGGATTACTACACTACCTTCCCGATGCATTGGCACGAAGAAATGGAGATCGTGTATGTTGAGGAGGGTGAGTTGATAGAATGCGTAGATTTTGAAGAATATCATGTGAAGAAGGGGGATATTATCCTTATCAATCCTTCGGTTCTCCATTCCTTCAGGCAGTATGAAAACAGCAGGACGATTTTCCGTTCCGTGATATTCAATATGAACCTTCTTACCGGCAACAGTACGGATGCCTGCTCGATAAAATATTTTGTTCCGTTTGTCGAAAACGGCTTTATATCGCCTGTTGTCGTAACCACTGAGGATCCTCACTATGAGGAGATCTGCAGCAGGGTAAGAAATATGATATCAGTATATCACGAAAAGGGCAGCTGCTTTGAGATCAGGCTGAAGGCTGAGGTCTATGGTTTGTTTTATGTTCTTTTCAAGGATGTGTTTGTCAGTGATTCTGGCGAGATGGGCATCAAGGATATCACTACCAAAAACATAAAAGCCATAATCGACTACATCGATGAAAACTACATGAACAACATTACCATTGATGAGCTTGCAGAGACGGTCAACCTGAGCAAGCACTACTTCATGCGTTTCTTCAAGAAATATATGGGCATGACCTGCATCGAATATATAAATGACTACAGGCTTAACATTGCATCCAACCTTTTGCTCACTACCCGTGTACAGATCACAGAGGTAGCGGCGAGCATCGGCATTACAAATCTGTCCTATTTCAACAGGATATTCAAAAAGAAGTTCCACATGACACCCAAGGAGTACCGTTACAGTATCTCCAACAGGTGAGGCTACCGGTTTGTTGGATTTCACCGCCCAGTGAGATTTGACGTTCAGGATTGGAAAGAAAACAACCCAAGGCAGACCCGACATTGGTATTCGGGTCTGTTTTTTCTTGCTTTTTCGGGCGGAGGTGCTATAATAGAAATGATATGTCAAAGGAGGGATCGCTGTGGATAATACGGTGATGATGATACTTGGTTCCGCTCTGATAGTCGGTGCGGTGGTTGCGCTGTTCTTTGTTTTGCGCAGCTACAAGAGTACAGGAGGGAAGAAGTTTAAAATTGATTTTAAGGGGCAGGAGAGGTACTACGAAAATGCAAAGGATCTTTACCGCCCAGGCGAAAGGGTCAGGCTAATCTACGGATTGGTGGCGACTGATACCCGCTATACCTTTATGCTGGACGGCAGTGAGCTCAACTGCGACTATGACGATGACAAGGGCTATATAGTGAGCTTTGTCATGCCTGCCCACGATGTGTCCCTTGAGTGCCTGACAAAAAACCTTCTTGCTGTTGATGATCAGGAGGACTGAAAAGCAGTTGCAGGGGGTCACCGGGATGGGTGTCAGATTGCCGCAAAATGGCTGTAGGGTGCAAAAAAAACTTGACAAACAGAGCTTTGCTGTGGTAGAATAAATACTTGTGAGCGAATAGCTTGCAGGTTGAGATTTTGCTGTGAAGGTTCAATATAAATGGTTTGCAGGTGTTGATTATTACAGTGAAATTGAATAAACTGCTGTTTATCGGCGCATTATAAATGTGTCCGCTGAACATATATATTTTTTGAGCAAGGAGGTGCAATGAATTGCCAACGTTTAACCAGTTAGTTCGCAAGGGCAGAGAGGTTTCTGAAAAGAAGGCTAAGGCTCCCGCACTTCTGAAGGGCTGGAACTCAAAGAAGCGCAGAGCTATCGACCAGAACTCCCCCCAGAAGAGAGGCGTGTGCACAGCTGTAAAGACAGCTACACCTAAAAAGCCTAACTCAGCTATCAGAAAGATCGCCAGAGTAAGACTTTCTAACGGTATCGAGGTTACATCCTATATCCCCGGTGTAGGTCACAACCTTCAGGAGCACAGCGTTGTTCTGATCAGAGGCGGCCGTGTTAAGGACCTCCCTGGTGTTCGTTATCACATCATCCGTGGTACACTGGATGCACAGGGTGTTGCAAAGCGTATGCAGGCTCGTTCCAAGTACGGTGCAAAGCGTCCGAAGGCAGGCAAGAAGTGATCCGGCACTTAACCCGGAAAAATCAATCTTAAGGCTCTTTTGAAAGATTAAGCAATACAGAGATGTATTTTTACATAGATATGTGCCTCTCTGTATGGCAATGCGGAAGAAGACCTTTCGAGTACCTATGAAATCACTACTGTGAAGGAGGGAAGTATAATGCCAAGAAGAGGTAATGTTGCAAAGCGTGACGTTTTGCCCGATCCGGTATATAATTCAAAGCTGGTGACCCGTCTTATCAACAACATCATGTATGATGGCAAGAAGGGCGTGGCTCAGAAGATCGTTTACGGTGCTTTTGATATCGTAAACACAAAGACAGGCAAAGAGCCGCTCGAGGTTTTTGAGCAGGCTATGGAGAAGGTAATGCCCTCTCTTGAGGTCAAGGCTCGCCGTGTGGGCGGTGCTACCTACCAGGTTCCTATGGAGGTAAGACCTGAGAGAAGACAGACACTCGGACTTCGTTGGATCTCAAGATATTCAAGACTCAGATCCGAAAAGACAATGAAGGAAAGACTTGCCGGAGAAATTCTTGATGCTGTAAACGGCATCGGTGGTGCTGCCAAGAAGTGCGAGGAAACACATAGAATGGCAGAGGCAAATAAGGCATTTGCTCACTACAGATGGTAATAGGGGCAATCTTGCCCTGACAGCTTGTGCCTGAGGGCATGAAAATCAAGGAGGATTCAAATGGGAAGGCAAGTATCACTTGAAATGACACGAAACATCGGTATCATGGCTCACATCGATGCCGGTAAGACAACAACAACAGAACGTATTCTTTTCTATACAGGTGTTAACCACAAGATCGGTGAGACCCACGAGGGTGCTTCTACCATGGACTGGATGGCACAGGAGAAGGAAAGAGGTATTACGATCACATCTGCTGCCACAACTTGTTTCTGGGCAGGAAGCGACGGTACCAAGGGCAGCCACAGAATCAATATCATTGACACCCCCGGTCACGTTGACTTTACGGTTGAGGTCGAGCGTTCACTCCGTGTACTTGATGGTTCCGTGACGGTTCTCTGTGCTAAGGGCGGTGTTGAGCCTCAGTCCGAAACAGTCTGGAGACAGGCTGACAAATATAAGGTACCACGTATGGTATATGTCAACAAGATGGATATCATGGGTGCCGACTTCTATAATGTTGTGCAGATGATGAAGGACCGTCTGAAGTGCAACGCTGTGCCGATCCAGCTTCCGATCGGTTCCGAGGATACCTTCAAGGGTATCGTTGACCTGGTTGAGATGAACGCAGACATCTATTATGATGATCTGGGCAAGGATATGAAGGTCGAGGAGATCCCTGAGGATATGAAGGAGCTTGCTGAAAAGTATCGTGCAGAGCTTGTTGAGCACGTATGCGAGCAGGACGAGGATCTTCTTGAGAAGTACCTTGAGGGCGAGGAGCCTACCAAGGAAGAGATCAAGAGAGTTATCCGTCAGTCCACCATCGACAACACCATGGTTCCTGTGGTCTGCGGTACATCCTACCGTAACAAGGGCGTACAGAAGCTGCTGGATGCTATCGTTGACTATATGCCCGCTCCGACAGACGTTCCCGCTATCCGCGGTATCAACCCCAACACAGAAGAAGAGGTGGAGGTTCCTTCCTCCGATTCAGAGCCTTTCGCAGCTCTGGCATTCAAGATCGCTACCGACCCCTATGTTGGTAAGCTCTGCTTCTTCCGTGTTTATGCAGGTACGCTCAACGCCGGTTCTACGGTTTATAACTCAACCAAGGATAACTCCGAGCGTATTGGCCGTATCCTTCAGATGCACGCAAACCACAGACAGGATATCGAGACTGTTTATGCGGGCGATATCGCAGCTGCTGTGGGTCTTAAGAATACTACAACGGGTGACACACTCTGCACAGAGGCTAATCCCGTAATTCTTGAATCAATGGAGTTCCCGGATCCCGTTATCCGTGTTGCTATCGAGCCTAAGACAAAGGCCGGTCAGGAGAAGATGGGCATCGCTCTTGCTAAGCTTGCTGAAGAGGATCCTACCTTCAAGGCTTATACGGACGAGGAGACAGGACAGACAATCATCGCCGGTATGGGCGAGCTTCACCTTGAGATCATCGTAGACAGACTTCTCCGTGAGTTTAAGGTGGAGGCTAATATCGGTAAGCCCCAGGTTGCATACAAGGAGACTATCCGCAGGAATGCAGATGTTGACGAGAAGTATGCAAGACAGTCAGGCGGTAAGGGCCAGTATGGTCATGTTAAGATCAGGATCGAGCCCAACGCCGGAAAGGGCTATGAGTTCGTCAATGCTGTAGTCGGCGGCGCTATCCCGAAGGAGTATATCCCCGCTGTTGATGCAGGTATCCAGGGCGCAATGCTCTCAGGCGTGCTTGCAAGCTACAATGTCGTTGACGTAAAGGTTACTCTCTATGACGGTTCTTATCACGAGGTTGACTCCTCAGAAATGGCATTCAAGATCGCCGCTTCAATGGCTTTCAAGTCTGCTATGAGAAAGGCAGATCCCGTTATCCTTGAGCCTATCATGAAGGTGACTGTTACAGTGCCTGAGGAATACATGGGCGACGTTATCGGTGACCTCAACTCCCGCCGTGGCATGATCCAGGGCATGGAGGCTGTAGCAGGCGCTCAGAGAATCGTTGCTATGGTTCCGCTTTCAGAAATGTTTGGCTATGCTACCGATATGCGTTCCAAGACCCAGGGGCGTGGACAGTATGTCATGGAGCCCAACTCCTACGCTGAGGTTCCCAAGAGCATCGCTGATGACATCATTTCGGCACGCAGCAAGAAGGACTAAGTATCCTTCATAAAAAATTATCAGAAAAAGCTTGCATTTTGGTCTTGTTGTTGCTACAATAATACCATGTCCAAGACTTATCAAAATTAAAAATTTTATTTTAGGAGGTAATTTCCAATGGCAAAGGAAAAGTTTTCCAGAAACAAGCCGCACGTAAACATTGGTACCATCGGTCACGTTGACCATGGTAAGACAACTCTTACTGCTGCTATCACAAAGGTTCTTAACCTTGAGGGCGACGCTGAGTTCGTTGATTACGCTAACATTGATAAGGCTCCCGAAGAGAGAGCTCGTGGTATCACAATCAACACTGCACACGTTGAGTATGAGACTGCTAACCGTCACTATGCTCACGTTGACTGCCCCGGACACGCTGACTATGTTAAGAACATGATCACCGGTGCTGCTCAGATGGACGGCGCTATCCTCGTTGTATCTGCTGCAGATGGTCCTATGCCTCAGACAAGAGAGCACATCCTTCTCTCACGTCAGGTTGGCGTTCCTTACATCGTAGTATTCATGAACAAGACCGATCAGGTTGACGATGAAGAGCTTCTCGACCTCGTAGAGATGGAGATCCGTGAGCTCCTCAACGAGTATGAGTTCCCGGGCGATGACACACCCATCATCCGTGGTTCTGCATTCAAGGCTCTTGATTCTTCTTCCAAGGATCCTCAGGCTCCTGAGTATCAGTGCATCCATGAGCTGATGAAGGCTGTTGACGAGTACATTCCTACTCCTGAGCGTACAACAGATCTTCCTTTCCTTATGCCTGTTGAGGACGTATTCACCATTTCTGGTCGTGGTACAGTTGCTACAGGTAGAGTTGAGAGAGGTCAGATCAAGACTTCTGAGGAAGTTGAGATCGTTGGTCTTTCTGAGGAGAAGAAGAAGTCAGTTGTTACAGGTCTTGAGATGTTCAGAAAGACTCTTGACTATGCAGAGGCTGGCGACAACGTAGGTGTACTCCTCCGTGGTATCCAGAAGACAGAGATCGAGCGTGGACAGGTTATTGCTAAGCCCGGTTCAGTTCATCCTCACACAAAGTTCCAGGGTCACGTTTACGTTCTTACTAAGGACGAGGGCGGCCGTCATACTCCTTTCTTCAACAACTATCGTCCCCAGTTCTATTTCAGAACAACAGACGTTACAGGTGTTATCAACCTTCCCGAGGGCACAGAGATGTGCATGCCTGGCGATAACGTTGACATGAACGTTGAGCTCATCACTCCTATCGCTATGGAAGAGGGTCTCCGCTTCGCTATCCGTGAGGGCGGCAGAACAGTAGGTTCAGGCGTTGTTTCCAAGATCTACGAGTAATACCTGATTTCACATTAGTGAACAAATAATTATCCCCTTCTGTCTGGTCAAACAGACGGAAGGGGATTTTTTGCGAAAGCGCTCGCTCAGTGAATAATGTTGGTTTGGCTTTGTCAGCGACAAAGCCTTATTTTTTTATACCACAAAGCCGCCGCTGACGGAAATGACTTGCCCCGTTATGAAGCCGGACTCAGGAGCTGCAAGAAAAACAACAGCGTTTGCCACATCCTTCGGTGTGCCCGTGGTGCCCGTGGGAGTCTCCTCCGCCAGAGCACAAAAGTCCTCTTCAGAGAGGTTAGAAGTCATGTCAGTGCGTATCACGCCGGGAGCCACGCAGTTGACGGTGATGCCGCTGAGACCTTCCTCCTTGGCAAGAGCCTTTGTCAGCCCGATGACGCCTGCCTTCGCCGCTGAATAGTGGACCTCACAGGATCCACCCACCTGACCCCACATGGAGGAAATGTTAATTATCCTTCCGCTGTGCCTTCTTATCATGGGGGATAGGGCAGCCCTGCAGCAGTAGAATACGCTGCTGAGGTTTGTCTGTATCATTCTCTGCCAGTCCTCGTCGGTGATGTCGGTAAAAAGCTTTGTCTGGGCAATGCCGGCATTGTTGACAAGTACATCCAGATGCCCAAAGTCCTTTTCTATCTCACAAAACATTGCTTTTACCATCTTAGGGTCGGACACGTCGGCTTTTATGCAGCTTGCAGACAATCCCTGAGCCTTTAGCTCTGAGCATAGCTTTTCCGCTGCCGCCTGGGAATTGCAGTAGTTTATTATTACATTATCTCCGAGGCTTGCAAAGGCTTTGGCACATTCACTGCCTATGCCTCGTGAAGCCCCTGTTATCAGCACGTTTCTCATTTCTTTTTCAGCACCTTGACGATCTCTCCTACAAACAACTCGTGCCAGTCGTTATCGGAGTAGAATTTCTCGGCCAGGCTCTTGTCAATGAAGGACTCCTGGTTCATAGACTGCCTGTAAAGCTTCTTGCAGATGAGCACCAGGTCTGCTTCCTCAAAGTAGGGGGCGTCCTGGTCAAACACAGGGGTAAGACCTGTCTCTTTTACTTTGTCCACGTCACGGCCGGAGTTCCTGCCGCAGAAGGTAAGCTCCTTCATGTAATTCCCGCCGAAGAATGAAACGCTGTAGTAATCGTTGCTGTCAACAAATTCAAGAGTATAGCGGCTGTCACGGATAAAGGTGAATGCCACGTTTTTGTTCCAGAGCACGCCTATGCCGCCCCAGCTTGCTGTCATGGTGTTGAAGCTCTCGGCGGTGCCGGCAGTGAGGAGCGTCCATTCGCTGCCTGTTCTTTTGAAGAAGTTTTCCTCAAGGGTCCTTATGTCTGCATTTTCAAAGCTGTTCATTGTGATACCTCCAATGGTTGTAAAAAATATAAGCTTTTATGCCTGACTCTATTATATCATAAGCAGAGGGTCTGTAACACAAAAAAATCCGGATTATAAAAAATGTATAATATACATTATTTCATGTATAAATGTATAATTACAAAAGAAATACACAGGGTTAATTGCTGGCAAAATGTGACAATCAAACTGCTGACTTTGGTTAATGTCCTATGATAAATGTAAGTAATAAACAAAACACTCACGACTTATTAAAATAATCTCTACAAGGATACAAAAATCTCATGGGGTGAATAAATATTCAAAAATCACTTGATTTTATACAAAAAACGTGTATAATAAATACTGTAATCTAAAGATACGGAGGTAATCATCATGGGTGATATCAAAAAGGTAGTTCTTGCTTATTCAGGCGGACTTGACACATCAATAATTATTCCCTGGCTGAAGGAAAACTATGACAACTGCGAGGTTATCGCTGTTTCCGGCGACGTGGGACAGGGCACTGAGCTTGACGGACTTGAGGAGAAGGCACTCAAAACAGGTGCTTCAAAGCTCTATGTAGAGGACCTTAACAAGGAGTTCATCGAGGATTATGTTTTCCCGACCATCAAGGCTGACGCAGTATACGAGAGCAAGTATCTGCTGGGCACATCCTTTGCACGTCCCGTGATCGCAAAGCGTATAGTTGAGATCGCTCTCAAAGAGGGCGCTGACGCTATCTGCCACGGCTGCACAGGCAAGGGCAACGATCAGGTTCGTTTTGAGCTGGCTATCAAGGCTTTTGCTCCCGATATGAAGATCATCGCTCCCTGGAGAGAGTGGAGCATCAAGTCCCGTGACGAGGAGATCGACTACGCTGAGGCGCACAACATCCCCCTCAAGATCACAAGAGAGACTAACTATTCCAAGGACAAGAACATCTGGCACATTTCACACGAGGGTCTCGATCTCGAAAACCCCGCAAATGAGCCGATGTATAATAAGGAAGGCTTCCTGGAGCTTGGCGTATCGCCCGAGCAGGCTCCGGATAAGGCTACATACGTCACCATTTCCTTTGAAAAGGGTGTTCCGGTGGCTATCGACGGCGAGAAGCTGGGCTCCGTTGAGATCGTCAAGAAGCTCAATCAGCTTGGCGGCGAAAACGGTATCGGCATCGTTGATCTCGTAGAAAACAGACTTGTGGGCATGAAGTCAAGGGGCGTTTATGAGACTCCCGGCGGCACAATTCTCTATCATGCTCATAACAAGCTTGAGGAGATCACGCTTGACAGAGACACCTACCACTACAAGCAGCAGGTCGGTCTGCGTTTTGCAGAGCTTGTTTACTTTGGTCAGTGGTATACACCCCTCAGAAAGGCTCTTTCTGCCTTTGTTGATTCCACACAGGAGACAGTTACAGGCGATGTCAAGCTCAAGCTCTACAAGGGCAACATCATTGATGCCGGCGTGACTTCACCCTATTCACTGTATGATGAGGATATTGCTACCTTTGATGAGGACGAGGTCTACAACCAGAAGGACAGCGCAGGCTTCATCAACCTCTTCGGTCTCCCGATCAAGGTACAGGCAAAGAAGGGTCTTGTAAAGGAATAATACTTTTACAGACGAAGATAATATACAATATTCAGGGCGAACAGTGTGATCCATTGTCCGCCCGTCTGTTGTTTTTTTAGCAGGCAAAGGCGCTCCGGCAACGGAGACTATACAAACCTAAGAGGTGACACAAATGAAGCTTTGGGCAGGAAGATTCTCCAAAGAGATTGACAAAAAGACAAACGACTTCAATTCCTCCATATCCTTTGACAGCAGGATGTATAGGGAGGACATCGAGGGCAGCATGGCTCACGCTGAGATGATAGGTGAGTGCGGCATCATCGAAAAGAGTGAGGCCGAAGCCATCATAGAGGGACTCAAGAGTATACTTGAGGACATTGACAGCGGAAAGCTCAGGATTGATCCCAACGCCGAGGATATACACACCTTTATTGAGGGAGAGCTTACACAGCGTCTCGGTCAGACAGGCAAGAGGCTGCACACCGCAAGGAGCCGTAACGATCAGGTTGCAGTGGACATAAGGCTCTATCTCAAAAAGGAGATAAAGGCTATCGAAGCTCAGGTCAAGGAGCTTGTCACTGTGCTCTGCAATAAGGCAAAGCAGTATGCAGGCACTGTAATGCCGGGTTATACCCATCTCCAGAGAGCGCAGCCCATAACCTTCGGTCATCATCTTATGGCTTATGCGGAGATGCTTCTCCGGGACATTGACAGGCTTCAGTGTGCATACAGACACACCGACTCAATGCCGCTCGGCAGCGGCGCACTTGCCACCACCACTTATCCTATCGACAGGACGATAACCGCCAGACTTCTTGGCTTTGAAAATATCTGCCAGAACAGTCTTGACGGTGTTTCTGACCGTGACTTCTGCATGGAGCTTGCTTCTGATCTGTCTATTATCATGGTGCACCTTTCCAGATTTTCAGAGGAGATCATCATGTGGTGCTCATGGGAATTCAAATTCGTAGAGCTTGACGATGCATTCTCAACAGGCTCCAGCATCATGCCCCAGAAGAAGAACCCGGATATCGCAGAGCTGGTCAGGGGCAAATCCGGCAGAGTGTTTGGCGACCTGATGACCCTTCTCACGGTAATGAAGGGCATTGCCCTTGCCTACAACAAGGATATGCAGGAGGATAAGGAGGCAATCTTTGATGCTGTGGACACTGTAAAAATGTGTCTGACAGCCTTTACTCCCATGATAGACACCATGCGTGTGCTGCCCGACAATATGCGAAGGGCTGCTGCCAAGGGCTTTATCAACGCAACCGACTGCGCAGACTATCTTGTTAAGAAGGGACTTCCCTTCCGTGACGCTTACAAGGCAACGGGTACGCTTGTTGCTCTTTGCATCGAAAAGAATACCACTCTTGAGGAGCTGCCCATAGAGGAGTACAAAAAGATCTGCGACACCTTTGACGAGGGCGTATATGAAGCTATCTCTCTCGAAAACTGCGTAAACGGCCGAAAGGTGCTTGGTGGCCCCGCATCCGAAAACGTCACAGCTCAGGCTGACAGAGTTCTTTCTCTCTGCCGCTGATGAGTGTTTCGCTGACTGCGGTCAGCGACCAAAGACTCTGTCTTTGGAATCTGCAAGCCTTTGAAAAGGCTTGAGCGAAACTTTTAATTTGCGGTACAATTCTTTTTACGAAAAATGCACACAGACTGAGTGATGTCTTTGCGTTATTAGCAGTAATTATGATTTGAGTGAAGCAATTATTTAAAATAAATTCGGTTTTTTTAGGAAAGGGGTCCGGGGAATAACCTTTGATTTAATCGGGGAATAACCTTTGATTTAATAATGCTACCCAGACACGACCCTGACGGATGAAAGCATTGATAACGTCAGACAGTAACGGAAGTAAAAACCTAACAAAACGGAGATTCGGTTTTTTTAGGAAAGGGGTCCGGGGAATAACCCTTTGTTTTTAAACAAAGGGTTTGCCCCGAGAAAAGCCCCGAGAAAAGCCCCGAGAAAAGTCACGAGAGAAAAAAGAACAGGAGTGAAGAGAGGAAATGAAAATAAAAGCAGGAATAATTGGTGCCACGGGATATGCAGGTGCAGAGCTTGTGCGTATCCTTCTTACACACCCGGAGGCTGAGATAGCAGCCATCAGTTCAGTGAGCTTTGAAGGAAAGAAGCTGAGTGAGGTATATCCGTCCTATAAGAGCCTCTGCGATATGGAGTGCGGCAATCAGGATGAGGTCGTTGAGAAGAGTGACGTTATCTTTGCGGCACTTCCTCACGGACTTTCACAGGAGCTTGCTGCTCAGTGCGACAAGGCAGGCAAGGCCTTCATCGACCTGGGTGCTGATTTCCGCCTTGAGAGCGAGGAGGAGTATAAGGAATGGTACGGCTGTGATTTTCTTGACAAGGAGCTGCATGAGCGTTCGGTATACGGCTTGCCGGAGCTTTTCAGGGATAACATAAAGGGAAAAAGGATCATCGCTAATCCTGGCTGCTACACCACGGGCGCACCTCTTGCTCTTGCTCCTGCTATTGTCAAGGGCCTTGTCAGCACCGAGGGTATCATTGTTGACTCCAAATCAGGCGTGACCGGTGCGGGAAGGAAGCCTAATCAGGGCAATCATTATCCTGAACTGAATGAGGGCTTCCATGCATATAAGGTGGCAAATCACCGCCATACTCCCGAGATAGAGCAGACACTTTCAAAGCTCTCAGGTAAGAGCGTGAAGATAACCTTCGTGCCTCATCTGCTGCCGGTGAACAGAGGTATCATCTCTACCTGCTATGCCCGCCTTAACGAGGGCGTGACCAAGGAGCAGATCAGGGCTGCTTATGAAGAATTCTACAAGGATGAGTTTTTTGTCAGACTTCTTCCCGATGGAGCTAATGCAGACATCCACAACATCAAATACTCTAATTTCTGCGATGTTTCGCTTCATGTGGACACCCGTACAGGTACGTTTATAGCCATCTCAGCCATTGACAATATGGTAAAGGGTGCTGCAGGTCAGGCTATACAGAATATGAATATTATTTTCGGTCTGGATGAAAAGACCGGACTTGTGATAGTTCCGCCGGCATTCTGATCACCGGCAAGGATAAAAAGGAGGAAGGTAATAATGGGTTATACATATATTGAGGGTTCAGTAACGGCACCCAAGGGCTTTACAGCTGCGGGAATACACTGCGGCATCAGAAAGAACAAGACCAAAAGGGATCTTGCCCTAATCTTCTGCGAAAAGAAGTGCACCGCTGCTGCTGTATATACTACAAACCTTGTAAAGAGCTCGCCCATCACAGTTACAAAGAAAAACCTTGAGGACGGTTATGCTCAGGCAGTCATCGTTAACAGCGGAAACGCCAATACCTGCAACGCCGACGGTATGGAAAAGGCAGAGCTTATGTGCAGCCTTGCAGCAGAAAAGCTGGGAATCAGCCCGGAGGACATTATCGTAGGTTCTACAGGCGTTATCGGTCAGATACTTCCCATAGAGCCCATCAGGGACGGAATGGAGCAGCTTGTGTCCGAGCTTTCCGTTGACGGAGCTACAAATGCTGCTGAAGCTATAATGACCACCGACACTATTTCCAAGGAAGTGGCTGTTGAAACGGTTATCGCAGGCAAGACCGTAAGGGTCGGCGGCATCTCCAAGGGCAGCGGCATGATACACCCCAACATGGCTACCATGCTTTGCTTTGTTACTACTGATGCTGCTGTTTCGGCGGATATGATCAGAAAGGCAGTCAAGAGCGCCGCTGATAAGACCTTCAATATGATAAGCATAGACGGCGATACTTCAACCAACGACACACTTTCCGTAATGGCATCCGGTCTTGCAGGCAACCCGGAGATCACAGAGGAAAACGAGGATTATGAGATATTCCTTGAGGCTCTTACTGCTGTGTGCAGGGGTCTTGCAAGAATGATGGCAAAGGACGGCGAGGGCGCTACAAAGCTTCTCACCTGCAAGGTCAGCGGAGCAAAGACCGAAAAGGACGCCAAGGGAGTTGCAAAATCCGTTATATGCTCAAGTCTGCTGAAGGCTGCAATGTTTGGTGCCGATGCCAACTGGGGCAGAGTGCTGTGCGCTATAGGCTATTCGGGCTGTGATGTGGACGTTAACAAGGTTGATGTGGCGTTTGCTTCCGAAGCCGGCAGGATCGATGTGTGCAAAAACGGCGCAGGCATAGACTTTTCCGAGGAAATCGCAAAGTCTATCCTGATCAAGGATGAAATAGATATTATCGTTGACCTTAATGACGGCGAGGGCACGGCTGAGGCTTACGGCTGCGACCTTACCTATGAATACGTCAAGATCAACGGCGATTACAGAACATGACAGAAAGCGGGGCAGGTGAAAATGCGTAATATTTCCGACCAGGACAGAGCCAATGTGCTTGTGCAGGCTCTTCCTTACATACAGAAGTGGGCAGGCAAGACCATTGTTGTAAAATACGGCGGCAATGCCATGATAAGCCCTGAGCTGAAGGATGCAGTAATGAGCGATATCGTTCTTCTTCAGCTCATCGGTATCAATGTTGTGCTGGTCCACGGCGGCGGTCCCGAAATCAGCGGTATGCTGAACAAAATTGGCAAGGAGAGCCGTTTTGTCAACGGTCTGAGAGTCACTGACCGTGAGACCATCGACATAGTGCAGATGGTGCTTGCCGGCAAGGTAAACAAGAGCCTTGTGCAGCTTCTTGAACAGCACAGCGGCAAGGCTATCGGTCTTTGCGGACTGGACGGCAAGATGATCATGGCAGAAAAGAAGGCTTCCGGCGTAGACCTGGGCTTTGTAGGAGAGATCACGGAAATAAACACAGAGGTGATCGAAAACGCCACCAAAAACGGCTATGTTCCCATCATCTCCACCGTTGCAGGCGGCTATAACGGTGATGTGTTCAATATCAACGCAGACCTTGCCGCCGCAAGAATAGCATCCGAGCTGAAAGCTGCAAAGCTCATTCTTATGACGGATATCAAGGGTCTTCTTCGTGACAAAGAGGACGAAGCTACACTTATCCCTGTGGTTAACGTCAGCGAAGTACCTTCACTCAAGCGTGAGGGTATAATCTCCGGGGGCATGATCCCCAAGATCGACTGCTGTGTTGAGGCTGTGCGCCGTGGCGTAAAGAGAGCCCACATCATCGACGGCAGGATACCCCACTCGATACTTATAGAGATGTTCTCAGATGAAGGTATTGGAACAATGTTCTATTGATAAAAAGACAGAGGTGACAGATTTGACACTTGAACAGATAAAAAACGACGAAAAAGAATATATGGTCCAGGCCTACGGACGGTTTAACACAGCCCTTGTAAAGGGAAAGAACGCCACAGCCTGGGACGCAGAGGGAAAGGAATATATTGATTTTACCAGCGGCATAGGGGTCAATTGTCTTGGCTATTGTGATGAGGGCTGGACTAAAGCTGTTTCGGCACAGGCCGCAACCCTCCAGCACATCTCAAATCTCTATTATTCGCCCCTCCAGACGGAGGTTGCCAAGAAGCTTTGCGCCCTCTCCGGTATGGACAAGGTTTTTCTCTGCAATTCCGGAGCCGAGGCAAACGAATGTGCCATAAAGATCGCAAGGAAATACAGCTTTGACAAGTACGGTCAGGGCAGACAGAAGATCATCACACTGGAAAACTCTTTCCACGGAAGAACTGTCACTACCCTTGCCGCAACCGGTCAGGATGTTTTCCATAATTTCTTCTTCCCCTTTACAGAGGGATTTGATTATGCTAAGGCAAACGATATTGATGACGTAAAGTCAAAGCTCACCGAGGATGTCTGCGCCGTATTTATCGAGCTGATACAGGGCGAAGGCGGCGTAATGCCTCTTGACAAGGATTTTGTGACACAGCTCCAGAACCTTTGCAAAGAAAAGGATATTCTCTTTATGATAGACGAGGTGCAGACGGGTATTTCCAGAACAGGAAGCTTCTACTGCTATCAGGGCTACGGTCTTGAGCCCGACGTGGTGACCTCTGCAAAGGGTCTCGGAGGCGGTCTGCCCATGGGCGCCTGCCTCTGCGCAAAGAATACTTCAGGTGTGATAGTTCCCGGCACCCACGGAACCACCTTCGGAGGCAATCCTGTTGCCTGTGCCGGAGCAGCCGAGGTGCTTTCAAGGGTAGCAGAGCCTGAGTTCCTCAAAGCCGTCAACGAAAAGGGCGACTATATCAGAGCGGCACTCAAGAATATGCCCAACGTAAAGGAAGTAAGGGGACAGGGTCTCATGATCGGCATTGTAACCGAAAAGGATAACGCAAAGCAGGTTGCAGCCCAGTGCATAGAAAAGGGTCTGCTTATCCTTACCGCAAAGACTCTCCTGAGACTTCTTCCGCCCCTGACCATTAGCTATGAAGAGATTGACAAGGGTCTTTCTATATTAAAAACTGTAATGGAGGCGTAAACCAATGAAACATTTACTCAAAATGCTTGATCTGACAAGCGAAGAGGTCATAGAGATACTCAACCTTGCAGACCAGCTGAAGTATGAGCAGAAGCACGGCATACCCCACAAGCGTCTTGAGGGCAAGTCTCTGGGACTTATCTTTGAGAAGGCTTCCACCAGAACGAGGGTCTCATTTGAAGTAGGTATGTATCAGCTTGGCGGTCAGCCCATTTTCCTTTCATCAAAGGATATGCAGATAGGCAGAGGCGAGCCTGTGCAGGATACCGCAAGGGTGCTCTCACGCTATCTTGACGGCATTATGATCCGTACCTTTGAGCAGGCCGAGGTAGAGTCCCTTGCTGAGTACGGCTCCATTCCGATCATAAACGGTCTCACGGATTTCTGTCATCCCTGCCAGATACTTGCTGATCTTATGACCATCCGTGAGTTTAAGGGCAAGCTTGACGGGCTGAAGATGTGCTTTATCGGTGACGGCAACAACATGATGAATTCCCTCATCGTAGGCGCTCTCAAAACAGGAATGTCCATTTCTGTTGCCTGCCCTGAGGGTTACGAGCCTCATCCCGATGTACTTGCCTTTGCAAAGGAATACGGCGATAAGTTCTCCATGTTCCGCACACCCAAGGAGGCAGTGGTTGACGCCGATGTAGTTATCACTGATGTATGGGCATCCATGGGTCAGGAGGGCGAGGCCGAGAAGAGGAAAAAGGCATTTGAGGGTTATCAGGTCAATGCAGAGCTGATGTCCCTTGCAAAGCCGGATGCTATGGTACAGCACTGTCTGCCTGCCCACAGAGGCGAGGAGATCACCGAAGAGGTCTTTGAGGCTCACGCTGATGAGATTTTTGAGGAGGCAGAGAACAGACTCCACGCCCAGAAGGCAGTCATGGTAATGTGTCTTTCCTGAGTCAGTGGGACTTTCAAGTGAAAATCCCCCGACGCTTGCTCTCCGCAGAGAGCGAAATGCTGGGGTGGTTTGGAGGGAGAAGTCCTTCAACAAATAAAGGCATCAGCCTGATTCCGTGAGGAATCAGGCTTTGATATTTCCGGAAATTAGCAATTTCTGAAAATAAGGTCTTGAAAAAAAAATCATCCTATAGTAAACTATAGTGGTGCTTAAATAACATGAGTTGTGCTATAAATAGATGAATGGATGTGGTGTAGTGGCAAGGATCAGGTATATGCTTGCAAGAATAATAAAGATGGACTACGGCAAGATGTTCAAGATCGCCAAGAATGTTTCCAAGAAGTGCGACAAGTCGTTTTTCGGCGTGTTTTTTGACATGATACACTGCGGAATGAAATTTCAGGCAGGATATCACGATTATCAGGAGTTTGAGTTTTACAATCTCACTGAGGAGCAGAGGGCGACCTACCTGACAAGGGGAAAGAACAACGCCATCATCAAGCGATACAACGAAAAGGAATATATGGGGCTGTTTGACGACAAGGTGACCTTTAACAAGAAGTTTTCCGAGTTTCTCAACCGTGACTGGCTTGATATGAACGACACCACTCCGGAGCAGTTTGCGGACTTTATGAAAAAGCACCCCTCCATAATCGCAAAACCCATCGACGGTCAGGGGGGATTCGGTGTTGAGAAGTACACCGTTGACGACAGCACTGACCTGAAAAAGCTCTACGATGAGATAATAGAGAAGAACCAGAAGCTTGTGGAGGCATTCATTGTCCAGCACCCGGATATGGATGTGCTTTATGCCAAATCCGTCAACTCCATAAGGATGTTCACATTCTGCAAGGACGGCAAGGGCTGTTTCCTTCACGCTATACTCAAGATAGGCAACGGCGGCATTGTGGATAATTTTTCCAGCGGCGGAATGTATACCTTTCCTGACGACAGAGGCAAGGTGACAGTACCTGCTATCGACAAGGAGGATATTCTCTATTCAAAGCACCCCATCACCGGCACTGACATCATCGGCTTCCAGATACCCATGTTTGATGAAGCTGTAGAGCTTGTCAAGAGGGCGGCTGAGGTGATCCCTCAGGTGCGTTATGTTGGCTGGGACGTAGCTATCAGCGATCACGGCCCTGTGCTTATCGAGGGCAATTCTTTTCCGGGAGTGTTCCAGAAAAGGGCAAGTCTCAGCGAAAACAAAACAGGTATTCTTCCCAGGTACAGGGAGTATATGGATATCTGAAATAATCAAAACCGAGCCGGCGACAGTGCCGGCTTTTTTGTGCATAAAAATAAGTAAACAGGGCAGAATAATCCCATCAACGCATCGGCATAGCCTTTGCAAAACGGAGGTGGGGAATATGCCCTTGAGAATTGGCAGAGATACTATCGGCTTGCCTGAAGGCGTGTACATTACCGAAGCCGTGGGGGTAGCGGGCAGCAAGGAAAAAAACGGTCCCCTTGGTGAATGCTTTGATGTGGCGTTTAACGACGACACGCTTAATATGAAGACCTGGGAAAAGGCGGAAAGCGAGATGCAGTCCACGGCAGTAAGGACTCTTCTCAAAAAAGCGGGTTTTGTGCCGGATGATATAGACGTGATCTTTGCGGGTGACCTTCTTAACCAGTGCATGGCGTCAAGCTATGGTCTGCGAAGCCTTGGCATACCGCTGATGGAGCAATTCGGCGCCTGTTCGACCATGGCTCAGACTATGTGTGCGGCGGCCGTGTTTACAGCATCGGGAGCTTCTTCAAGAGCGGTTGCCGTTACCTCGTCCCATTTCTGCACTGCCGAGAGACAATTCAGGATGCCCCTGGACTACGGCGGTCAGCGGACCCCCACAGCTCAGTGGACTGTTACAGGAGCAGGTGCGGCACTGATAAGTAATAATATTTCACCTGTCAGGATAAACGCCCTCACTGTCGGACGGATAGTTGATCTGAAGATAAAGGACGCAACAAATATGGGTGCGGCAATGGCTCCGGCTGCAGCGGATACAATCACACGGTTCCTGAGGGACACAAACACAAAGCCCTCCGGATATGACCTGATACTGACAGGCGACCTGGGAAGATTAGGCTCAGAGCTTCTTGCAGAGCTGATGAGAAGGAGCGGCTATGACATTACCGGAGTTCACAATGACTGCGGTGTCATGATTTACTCACCTGATGCGAAGGATGTCAACTGTGGCGGATCGGGCTGCGGGTGCAGTGCGTCGGTCTTATGCTCACACATCATGCAAAGGCTGAGAAGCGGCGATCTGCACAATATTCTATTTGTAGCTACCGGTGCGCTCATGTCACCGACAGCGTCCTTTCAGGGAGAAAGCATCCCCTCCATAGCACACCTTGTGCACATTACCTCCGTATCCTGATTTCCCTTTCCGGTCATTGTCAGCCTCCGGCGGCCAGGGCTTCTCGCCCCGGACCTCGCTTCGCCTCCGGCGGCCAGGGCTTCTCGCCCCGGACCTCACTTCGCCTCCGGCGGCCAGGGCTTCTCGCCCTGGACCTCGTTTCGCCTCAGGCGGCCAGGGCTCCTCGCCCTGGACCTCGCTTCGCCTCCGGCGGCCAGGGCTTCTCGCCCTGGACCTCGCAAGGGGCTCGAGCCCCTTGACCCGCAACTTTATAATTGTTCATTTTGGAACCATACAGGTGAGAATTGACAAGCTCAAGCAAAAATGCCTGATTCCGAGAGAAATCAGGCATCGGGCATTTATTTAGCAGAAAAAGATTCATTTTTATTGGCAAGTGTGAGAGCATCGCTCCTGATGAATGACTATGAAGCAGTGAGTCTCTTGGTTTTCCACTTGCCGCTGCGCCACCTTATGATCATGAGCACTCCTCTGAAGCACTCGTCAAGCGCAAGGGCAATCCACATTCCATAGATTCCAAATCCGAAGGTCACTGCCAAAAGGTAGGCGCCAAGGACGCTTATCAGCCAGTTGGAAACAATGGCACAGATGGTGGGGTAGAAAACATCTCCCGCACCCCGCAGGCAGGCAATAAGAACGAGATTCGTCGTCCGCCCGAATTCCAGCAGCAGATTGATGATAAGCACCACAGAAGCAATCCCAATCACCTGAGCGTCCGATGTAAAGATAGAGATCAGCGGCACACGCAGAATAATACCGATTGCCGAGGCGCTGATAGCTATCAGGAGAGCGGCCTTGTGAGAGCGGACGCCCTGACGGTAGGCTTCATCGGTCTTGTCTGCGCCCACGAGATGACCGATGATTATCTGAGAAGCCTGACCGATGCATACAGAAAAAACATAGAACACAATGGTTATCATCTGTATGTAGGTCTTTGCGATCAGCTCCTTCTCTGTAAGGCAATTGAGGACTATAGATGTGATGACCAGCTGGGAGAGATTATACAGAAATGTTTCAAGTGCTGAGGGTATGCCGACCTTAAAGAATTTTGCCACGTCCTTCTTAGGGAAGGGACGCAAAAGCTTAAAGCAGGAGGGCTTTTCTATACTTCTGAAGAGGAATATTCCCAGCACGGCACAGCCCAGCACACGGCTGAGTACAGTAGCAAATGCCACGCCGTAAATGCCCATCCTTGGGAATCCGAAAAGACCCGGCACAAGAATCACGTCAAGCGCAGTGTTGACAAGGTTCATACCCACAGTGACCAGCATCGGAAGCTTAGTATTGCCGTGGCTGCGCATGATGACGGTCATGGAGCTCAAAACAGCCTGAAAGAACATGAAGCCCCCCACAACAGAGAGGTATTGCTGACTAAAAGTAAGGACATCTCCCCTTGCGCCGATAAACATCAGAATCGGCGCACCGAAAAAGAGCAGCACAAGACTGACAGCTATTCCGGCAGTGAGCTGCAGGGCAATGGATATGGCGGCAGCACGGGAAGCGTCCTGCCTTTTTCCGGCTCCGAGGTATTGAGTTATGAGGATGCCGCCGGCTCCCGAAATAACCGTAAACACTATAGTCAGCACCGAAAGAGCCTGGTTTGCGGTGTTGACGCTTGACGCCGCCAGATCATCATAACGGCTCATGACCAAAACGTCTACCATGCCCAGCATCATAAACAGAATGGTTTCTATTATCATCGGCCAGACAAGTCTCGGCAGAGTCAACGGTCTGTCTCCGGGGTCATCCTTATTTGTATTATGTTTCATAGATTATTGCACCATCGGGCAGCAGTTTGTCATCTTGATAAAGGTCTGCATACAGCACACGTCCCTTTATGGGGAAGAGTATCTCCTGATCCTCTGCGTTGATGCAGATACCTATTTTATGAGGTTCACCCTGGGAGCCTCTGAGATAATTCAGGAGCCGTGGGTGGCCATCATGGTGGATAAATTTGATAAATGAGCTTTTGAGCTGAGGATAGTTGTGACGGATGCCGATAAGCTCAGTGACCTCATCCAGAATATCCCTGTGCATTCCGGAATCGATCTCATCCCATGGCATACAGTGACGGTTATCGGACGGGTTTTCTCCCTTTAGTGCGATCTCTGTCCCATAGTAGATGCAGGGAGTGCCGGGAAGCGTGAGCAGCATGGCAAGCTTTTGCAGGAGAAGGTGCCTGTTGCCGTTACATTCCTCAAAAATGCGCACTGTATCGTGGGTGTCGATAAAGTTGAACAGCACCTCGGTTACCTGCTCTGGATACATGGCAAGGCAGGTATTCAGAGAATACATAAAATCCCGTGACGACATGGAGCTTTCCCTGTGGAGACCGTTTATGCAGCCGCAGGTGGGGTAGTTCATTACAGAATCGTATTCATCGCCGTAGAGCCAGGGGAGAGAGTCAAACCATATCTCGCCCAGTAGAAAGAGATCGTTCTTTAATGGCTTTAGGGTGCGTCTTAGCTCCTTTAAGAAGGTGTGGGAAATCTCGTCACCCACATCAAACCTTATCCCGTCAATGTCCCACTCCTTAACCCAGTAGGAGCAGATGTCACAGAAATATTTTATTACCTCAGGATTGTTTGTGTTGAGCTTTGGCATACGGGACCAGAAGGAGAAGGTGTAATACCTTCCGTCTGCGGTGTCGTGGTCGTCCTTTCTGATATTATCAGGGTCGTTGATGAAGAACCAGTTGAAGTATCGGGAATCCCTGCCCTTTTCAAAGACGTCCTTCCAGGCAAAGAACTCCGTTCCGCAGTGGTTAAAAACTCCGTCAAGCATTATCTTTATTCCCAGCTCATGGGCACGGTCGCAAAGCGCCCTCATGTCCTCGTTTGTGCCGAGAAGCGGGTCGATCACCTTATAGTCAAAGGTGTTATATCTGTGGAAGGTGTCGGAGAGGAACACCGGAGTCAGGTATATTCCGTTAATGCCAATGCTGTGCAGGTAGGGCAGACGCTGCATGATGCCCTTGAGATCCCCTCCGTACTTTACATGAAAGGTAAAGGGCTTATATTTTCCCCAGGGCTGGAGACTTTCATCGGGCTCTGTGCTATAGCGACAGAAGCGATCCGGCATTATCTGATACCACACAGTGTCCTTGACCCACTCAGGGGGCTTAATCACGTCAGAGGGATTGAGCCAGGGCAGCTTGAAGCACTGTCTGTGGCCCTTGAAGGTGCTGTCAGCGGGTAATACCCTGTTGTCATAAACAAGATACTTTTCTTCGCCGCTTAATACTTCAAAGTAATACTGCAGACGCTTGAAGGGGGGCTTTATCCTGAAGCTCCAGATGAGATGCTCTTCCAGCTCCATGGACAGCTCCATGGGATATTTCTGTCCGTACCAGCTCTTTTTGCGTGTCAGCTCATGCAGGAATGGGTCGGCGCATATAATAAAAGCCTTTTCAACATCCTTGCCTGTCTGAAGTCTTATGACTGCGGTATCATTGTCCACGGCATAACACATATCAACCGTGCTCCTGTGCCTTATTGCAGTAGTAATCAAAACTGTCACCTCCGTAGATTATTCCTTTTAACAAGTATAGCATTATACCGGGCATAAATCAACTGCACAATAATTATATTATTTTGGATATAATGACCATAACCTGACCGGTGAAGATTTTTTGCCTGATTTGTCAGGGGTTTTCCTTGTCAGAAAACATAAATAATATAGATATAATTCTTATCTGGAATTATATTTCTTTTCCTTTTGCCTATAATATATAATCGTAATATTGAATTATGGAGTGATATATTTTGGATCCCTGGTTGCTTTCAGGAATAATCCTACTTCTTGTAATGCTGTCGGCATTTTTTTCGTCAACAGAGACGGCTTATTCATCCGTAAATCAGGTCAGACTGAAAAGCTATGCTGATAACGGCAACAAAAAGGCAAAAAAGGCTTACCGCATTTCCGAAAGCTATGACAAAGCGCTGTCTACCATTCTTGTAGGCAATAATATAGTGAATATCGCGGCTTCTGCCTTGGCAACGATCTTGTTCGTGTCATTTTTTGGCGAGGCAAACGGCACGATCCTCAGCACCGCAGTGCTTACCGTAATAATTCTTATTTTCGGAGAGGTGCTGCCTAAAAACCTGGCCAAGGCAAACAGCGAAAAAATGGCAATGGCATTTGCGACTCCGCTGTATATACTGATGGTCTTCCTTACTCCCGTGACCTTTCTTCTTCTTAAATTCAGCTCCCTTGCAAAGAAGATCACCTCAAAGGGGGATGCCGAAAGGGAACCCACAGTTACGGAGGATGAGCTGAAATACATAGTGGAGAGCATCGAGGACGAGGGAGTGCTGGAGGAGCAGGAAAGCGAGCTTGTGCAGTCGGCTCTTGAGTTTGACGAAAAGACCGCCGCCGACATACTGACACCGAGAGTTGACATGACGGCAATAGATATCGATGATCCCCCCGAAAAGATCAAGGAGATCGTTCTCAGGGAGAGATACTCAAGGATACCTGTTTACCGTGACAGCATTGACAATATCTTCGGCATTCTTCACACGAGAGATTATCTTGAGGCTTTGCTCAGCAGCGAAAAGCCTGATCTTGATAAGCTGATACAGCCTGCGTTTTTCATCTATCGTTCAAAGACCCTTCCTTCCATACTTGCGGATTTCAAATACAAGCGCCTGCACATTGCGGTGGTCACTGACGATTACGGCGGCACTCTTGGCATCGTTACTATGGAGGACCTGCTGGAGCAGCTGGTGGGCGATATCTGGGATGAGGACGAGGAGGAGCAGAAGAAGATAAACAAGCTGGCCGACAACAAATTCGAGATAAGCGGCGACCTGCACATCAATGAGATGCTGGAGCTTCTGGATATGGATGTAAAGAGCCTGACTACTGACAGCAAGTCTGTGGGAGGCTGGGTCACCGAGCAGCTTGGAGACATACCCAAGAAGGGAAGCAGCTTCCGCTATGATAACCTTGAATTCACAGTGGACGACGTTGAGGACAACCGCATCAATACTATCACTGTGGTTCGCATGCCAAAGGAAGAGAAGGATGACGAATAAAGCAGGGATCTTTACCGCAGCAGGCGGAGGATGGAGAGAATAAAATGCTTTTGAGTGAGCTTGCAGCCAATGAGGAGCTTAAAAACGAAATAGCCCTGTCCATGCAAAACAGGAGCCTGCCCCACGCTATCATAATTGAAGGGGAGAAGGGCAGCGGCAAGCGCAGTCTTGCAGGCATTATCGCAAAATACGGTGTCTGCACCTCACAGGGAGCAAGACCCTGCGGAGTTTGTCCGGGCTGCATAAAGGCGGAAGGCAACATCCATCCTGACATAGTCACAGCTGACGGCAACAATTCAGGAGAGCTGAATATTGAGGCTGTGAGACGTATCAGGACGGACGCTTACATCAAGCCCAACGAGGCTCCCAACAAGGTCTACATTCTTCTCAACTGCGAAAGGATGCTGCCGGCTGCCCAGAACGCCTTTTTAAAGGTGCTGGAGGAGCCGCCCCAGAATGTGATGTTTATAATGACCGCATTGTCAGCGGCTAACCTTTTGCAGACGGTGAGGTCGAGATCCAGGATAATGACCCTTTATCCGCCTTCCGTGGAGGAGGCGGTTGAGGTGCTTAAAAGGCTCAGCCCCGATACACCCGCCGAAGCAGCAGAGCAGGCGGCTCTTGAAGCAGGAGGCAATATCGGAGTGTCACTGGAGCTGATAGCCAGCGGAGGAGAAGAAGAGAGAAAAACCGCCGAGGAGATACTCAGGGCTGTTCCGCTGACCACGGAATACCCGCTGATGCTTCTGACAAACGGTATTGCAAAAAACAGGACCTTTGCCATTGGAGTGCTTGACAGGCTAAGCAGCCTGTGTGCGGAATGTGTAAGGGCTTCTCTGGGAGCCACGGATGCAAGCAGCACGGCAAAGGATATAGCAAAGGCTTTTACAAGGAAGCGGCTGATGAAGCTTCAAAACAGCATACTCCGTGCAAGGAATGTGCTGAATATTAATGTTAACCTGAATTTCTACAGCACCTGGCTGTGCGCCGTGCTGAGAACTGAGTGATACGGAGGATAATATGGCATTTGTTATTGGAGTAAGGTTCAGAGACGTCGGAAAGATATACTACTTTGACCCAGACGGAGAGGAATTGAATAAGGGAGATCATGTGATCGTCGAAACAAGCAGAGGAGTGGAGTGCGGCGAGGTTGCCATGGCAAACAGGCTGATTCCTGATGAAGAGATCGTCAACCCTCTTAAAAAAATGATTCGCAAGGCTACCCCTGAGGATATCGTGCGAGTAGAGGAGAACAAAGAAAAGGAAAAGAAAGCCTTTGAGATATGCCTGCAGAAGATAAGCGAGCACAAGCTCAAAATGAAGCTTATAAACGTAGAGTATACATTTGACAATAACAAGATACTGTTTTACTTTACGGCTGACGGGAGAGTGGATTTCCGTGAGCTTGTCAAGGATCTGGCTTATGTGTTCAGGACAAGGATAGAGCTGCGTCAGATCGGCGTCAGGGACGAAGCCAAGATGCTGGGAGGTCTGGGTATCTGCGGCAGGCCTTTTTGCTGCAAGACCTTTTTAGGAGATTTCCAGCCCGTTTCCATAAAGATGGCAAAGGAGCAGGGCATGTCCCTCAATCCTGTAAAAATTTCCGGCACCTGCGGAAGGCTCATGTGCTGTCTGAAATATGAGCAGGAGGCATATACTGACCTTCTGAAGAGAACACCTAAGATAGGCGCATTTGTAAATACACCTGACGGCAAGGGCAATGTGGTGGATGTGAACCTCATCACAGGAAAGCTCAGTGTTTCGCTCAATAAATCTCCCGATGCAGCGCCCCACACCTACAATGTCTCAGATGTCACCCTGATAAAGGACGGCCAGATAAAGGTTGACCGTGCCGAGATGGAAAAGCTGAAAAAGCTTGAAAAGAACTGACCCCGGTCAGGGGGACTTTTGCGGCGCAGAGCCTGCGCACCCGTGTTCGCATTGCTGGAAAAACCGACCGGTGACTGTACCATTGCGGCTCGTAGTCAATTACCGATTCGTGGAAACAGAAGCGGCATACCCGAAAGACTAACAACGCGAAACGGGGAGGGGCAGCTTGCCGCAAGTTTTGCTCAAGCTTTTTCAAAAGCTTGCATGATCCAAGGGCAGAGCCCTTGGTCAGGGGTTTTGGGAGCTAAGCTCACGAATATATAATATAAAAGCCTGATTCCGGCAGGAATCAGGCAAGAAAAGGCACAGTAACCTGTCTGGTCGCTGTGCCTTTTGTCATGCTGTGCAGTTTGTCAGAAGCCTCCGAAGGAGTAAAGAAGTATCGAAAATACTCCCAGTACCATCATTATGCAGAGGATAATGCTTACGATCTGAATGATCTTTTTTCTTCTTTTGAACAAGCTGGTCATCTCCGTTTCTGTTGTCAGGAATCTGTTTTTTTGTACAGATAGTATTCGGTGAATTCGTTTTTGTGAGCCTCAAAGCTCTCTGACAGGATCAGCTCATAGTTGTCATAGTATATGGGCTTGTCCCTTGTGATCAGATAGTCAACATCGCCGTCACGAACATAACGGTCCTGCTCGCTGGTGGCGTAGGGAATATTCAGTCCGCAGAAGAACCTGCAGCTGGGGAGTATTCCGCTTGCGGTGTAAAACCCGCCGTCCAGAAACCTGAAATTGAGGATAGTGGCATTTTCTGTCTGGGATATTACCTCTGCAAATTTATACTGAGGCATATCCTCTTTGCTGTAGGACATCATGTAGGTGTTGGGGCTCCATATCAGTGAGGTCATCAGCGTATAGCCCAGCATACAGCACCCAAAGGCAGTGTTTATTCCGGGGCTATTGGGCTTCTTTTCTGGAATGAGCTGCAGGAGCTTGTAAATAAATACAATTCCAAGGGAAGCAAACACCGAAAGTATAAGCGAGTAGTAGATATATCTTCTTCCTCCTACATATATCAGGAGAAAAGTGCTGATGGACGTGCACAGCAGGAATCCGAACAGTCTTTTTGACCTGAAAAACAGACAGATGCCTCCGCAGATCATAAGAGCACAGCCGAATCCAAAGCTGTAAAGGAAGCTCTTTGTTCCTTCAAAGAGATTAAGAATGACGGCAAGGAACCTGTTATCCACGGTCCTTACGGAGTAAACAAAAATGTTGCAGTAGAAATAAACATCAAAAAGATCTCTCATAGCGCCGTTGATAAGGAAATAGGCAAATACCGGCAGTGATATTATCGCTTCACCCAAGAGCAGCATCAGCAGGAAGGTAATAAGCTCACGGTGCCATTTTTTCTTTATGTAGTAGAATACAAGAAACGCTCCGCACCCAAGATAAAACCCCAGCAGTGAAAATTTGATCCAGAGCACTGCTCCTGAGGTGATGCCTACAAGCAGCCATTCCCGCTTTGTAACAGGCTTTTCGTCTACAATGGATTTCAGCCCCACATAAAAGCCGTAGGCGATCATCGGCAGACAAAGCTCCTCAGCAGAGCCTCCCTGCTCAAAGGCAGGTGCCGTGCAAACTGTTGTAGCAAGCAGCGGCATCAGCAGCACGGCTTTTCTGTCGCAGAAAAGGAGTATTATCCTTGCGCAAAGGACCAGAAAAGCAAAAAAGGACAGCACCTCAATAATGTAGGCGCCAAAGAAGGAGCTGCCCGAAATAAGACTTGCCAGCATATAGATGAAATACAGCCAGGGACCCTTCTGCTCAAAAATATCACGATACATGACCTGACCGTTGAGAGTAGCCCTTCCGACGGTATAGAAGCAGTTTGCGTCATCCCAGTTGTTAAGGGGATAGAGGGGTGAGGATTTTGAACATATTGTAATGGAAATCAGTGCCAGTATAAAAAGAAATACAATGCAGCCTGATCCGAGCCTGTTGTTTTCGGAACCGCTGCGGCTTTTCAGAGATGAGATAAAACGATTTTCAATCATAGCATCTCTCCATCCGTTAGCATTTTTCAGGTGTGTGCCGCACTATCAGCATACCTATATCATTGTATAGCGAATCCCTGCTCATGTCAAGCATAACTGACCTTAGGGAAATTATTTTCCCAGTGTCCGCCGCAAAAGCCTGACTATCAGTGCTCCGAGCCCCACAAGGATCAGTATTGGCAGCCAGATGGGCAACAGCAGCAGGCTTATGAGCGTTGCGATACAACCGGTGCGCATTATGCTGCTACGGCTTTTCTTTGCAACAAAGGCGGCATAGTCTGAATATTCCTTTTCGTGCCTGGGATCGTAGCAGTTTATCGCTATCTCCATATAGTGATTTGCGTCGTTATAACGTTTTTCCATGACGAGAAAACGTGCATACAGATACATGATCATTGCAATGCAGGCATTGTGCCGCTCGTTGTATTCGTCAAGCAGCCTCTTAGCGTTTTTGGAATCCCGGCTTTCGATCATTTTTTCAATAAACGCAAAGACCAGCTTGTCCTCCTCCTCACGGGTGGGATAAGCCTTGTTTATGCTGTCGATAATGCCGATTATGCGGCTCTCCTCAAGAGCATAGCTGTGTAGAATGGTTCTGTTGCGATAGTACGCGTTCATTATGCTGTCATAGGCTCTGTCATAATCCTTTTTGGCAATATAGAGCAGTGCATAGCAGATGCAGTAGCCCGCACAGGTAGAGGCTCTCCTGGGCAGATCAAAGGTCAGCACGTCCTCAGCCTCGTCAAGCCGTCCGTCCTTTATCAGGTGCTCGACCCTGGTGAATACGGCTCCTGTCACGCCGTAGTTTGCATAGAACCATGTGGAATTGCATGGGGTGTAGAAAATATATATGGGATCATCAGGGTCAGCCCTGAAGTCTCCTGCTGAGGGAGCACGTCTTGCATTGTATTCTCCGGAATATCCTGAGCCGCCGTCCTTTATCATATCGTAGGCGGCATTGATCTCCTTCATGCTTTCTTCGGCAAGCTCCTTCTGAGCCTCGTCTTTATATCTGTCAGGGTGATACTTCTTTGCAAGAGAAATGTATGCCCTTCTGATCTCTTTTTCGTCGGCGTCCCGTGAAACGCCTAAAATACTGTAGGGATCCTTCATTGTTTTCCCCTCCTTAAATAGTGACAAGTACATTTATAGCATAATCTGACCGGCTTTGCAAGGAATTTTGAATAACCGTTGAGTATATTCATAAAAACATTGACAAAAAAACTGTTTTGAAGGATAATAGTAGTGTATCGTTAACAAACGATTATTTCTCTGAAAAATGAAAAGGGGGAACTCGAAATGGGCTATACTATCGCTCAGAAAATTATCAAAGCTCACCTTCTCAGCGGCGAAATGACCGTTGGAAGTGAAGTCGGTCTGAAGATCGACCAGACTCTTACACAGGACGCAACAGGAACAATGGCTTACCTCGAATTTGAGGCTATAGGTGTTCCCAGGGTAAAAACCGAAAAAAGCGTTGCCTATATCGACCACAACACGCTCCAGACAGGCTTTGAAAACGCAGACGATCACCGCTTTATCCAGTCAGTCTGCAAAAAGCACGGAATATACTTCTCCAGACCCGGCAACGGTATCTGCCACCAGGTCCATCTTGAGCGCTTCGGCAAGCCCGGCAAGACTC
The DNA here is from genome assembly GCA_902768825.1 of uncultured Ruminococcus sp. Classification (GTDB taxonomy): domain Bacteria; phylum Bacillota; class Clostridia; order Oscillospirales; family Acutalibacteraceae; genus UBA1213. Next base: position 16,122 of record CACXMR010000006.1, on the reverse strand, counting down.
TCATTGGCTCTGACAGCCATACACCCACAGGCGGCGGCATTGGCATGCTTGCTATCGGTGCGGGCGGACTTGACGTTGCTGTTGCCATGGGCGGCGGCGCTTATTATATCCAGATGCCCAAGATGGTCAGGATCAACCTGACAGGAAAGCTCCAGCCCTGGGTATCCGCAAAGGATATCATTCTTGAGGTGCTGCGCATAATGTCCGTCAAGGGCGGTGTGGGCAAGATCATCGAGTATGGCGGCGAGGGCGTAAAGACCCTGACTGTACCCGAGAGAGCTACTATCACTAACATGGGCGCTGAGCTTGGCGCTACCACATCCGTGTTCCCCTCTGACGAGATAACAAGGGAGTTTATGAAGGCTCAGGGCAGGGAAGAGGACTGGACAGAGCTTTACAGCGATGAGGACGCAGTATTTGACGAGGTTATCAATATCGACCTGTCAAAGCTTGTGCCTATGGCAGCCTGCCCCCACAGCCCTGACAATGTAAAGACCATCGAGGAGATAGGTCCTCAGAAGATAGATCAGGTCTGTATCGGCTCGTGCACAAACTCATCCTATCTTGATCTGATGAGAGTGGCAGCTATCCTCAAGGGCAAAACAGTACATCCTGATGTGAGCCTTGCTATTGCACCCGGTTCCAAGCAGGTCTACAATATGCTTGCAAGGAACGGTGCTCTTGCAGACATTATCGAGGCAGGCGCAAGAATACTTGAGTGTGCCTGCGGTCCCTGCATCGGCATGGGTCAGTCACCTAACTCAAAGGGTATCTCACTGCGCACCTTTAACCGTAACTTTGAGGGCAGAAGCGGCACCCGTGACGGTCAGATATACCTTGTAAGCCCCGAAACCGCCGCTGCATCAGCTATTGCCGGCGTATTCACCGATCCGAGGACTCTCGGTGAGGCTGTGGATATCCCGCTGCCTGCAAAGTTTGACTATAATGACAACATGGTTGCAGCTCCTGCGCCTGTTGAAGAGATGGACAGCGTTGAGGTTCTCAGAGGCCCCAACATCAAGCCATATCCCAAGACAGAGCCTCTTGCTGATAATATCAATGTCCGCTGCTCCCTCAAGGTGGGCGACAACATCACTACAGACCATATCATGCCCGCCGGCGCAAAGATTCTCCCCCTGCGCTCCAATATTCCTGCAATATCCGAGCACTGCTTTACAGTGTGCGATAAGGATTTCCCCATGCGTGCAAAGGCTTATGGCGGAAGCATCATTATCGGCGGCGTAAACTATGGTCAGGGCTCATCCCGTGAGCATGCAGCTCTTGCGCCTCTCTACCTGGGCATCAAGGCTGTTGTGGTCAAGTCCTTTGCCCGCATCCACAGGGCTAACCTGATAAACGCAGGCATCCTGCCCCTTACCTTTGAGAACGAGACTGATTATGACAATATCAACGAGGGCGACGAGCTGTCTCTTCCCAGCATCCGTAAGATGATTTCTGACGGCAGAACAAGGCTCCTGCTGGTCAACAAGACCCAGGGCAAGGAGATCCCGGTTCTGTGCGAGCTTTCCGGCCGCACCAAGGATATCATCCTTGCAGGCGGACTGCTGGACTATACAAAGCACCACGGCTGATACCCAAGTAACTACTGAAAGGATGATATCCAATGGCAAAGATAGAAATGAAAACGCCTCTTGTCGAGATGGACGGAGACGAAATGACCAGAGTTATCTGGAAGATGATAAAGGATACGCTTATCCTTCCTTACGTTGACCTCAAAACAGAGTATTACGACCTTGGCCTGGAAAACAGGGAAAAGACCAAGGATCAGGTCACAATCGACTCTGCCGAGGCCACAAAGAAATATGGTGTTGCCGTAAAGTGCGCTACTATTACTCCTAATGCAGACCGTGTAAAGGAGTATAACCTTACACAGATGTGGAAATCCCCCAACGGCACCATCAGGGCTATACTTGACGGCACAGTATTCAGGACTCCCATCGTGGTCAAGGGCATCACTCCCTATATCCCTACCTGGAAGAAGCCTATCACCATTGCCCGTCACGCTTACGGCGATGTATACAAGAATACAGAGATGGTGGTTGCCGAGGGCAGCAAGGCCGAGCTGGTTGTTACTGACAAGGACGGCAACGAGACCCGTCAGCTCATCCATGAATTCAAGGGAACTGACGGTATCATTCAGGGACTCCACAACCTTGACAAGAGCATAGCAAGCTTTGCAAGAGCCTGCTTCAACTTTGCACTTGACAAGAAGCAGGATATCTGGTTTGCTTCAAAGGATACCATCTCCAAGAAGTATGACCACCGTTTCAAGGATATCTTCAATGAGATATTCGACAACGAGTATAAGGATAAGTTTGCAGAGGCTGGCATTACATATTTCTACACCCTCATTGACGACGCAGTGGCAAGAGTCATTCGTTCGGACGGCGGCTACATCTGGGCCTGCAAGAACTATGACGGCGATGTTATGTCTGACATGGTGGCTACAGCCTTTGGTTCGCTGGCAATGATGACATCAGTGCTGGTATCTCCCGACGGCATCTATGAGTATGAGGCTGCTCACGGCACAGTGCAGCGCCACTATTACAAGTATCTCAAAGGGGAGACTACCTCTACCAACTCAGTAGCAACCCTCTTTGCGTGGTCGGGCGCACTCAGGAAGCGTGGTCAGCTTGATGAGCTTCCGGAGCTTGTTGACTATGCCGACAAATTAGAGCAGGCAACAATTGCCACCATCGAGGATGGCGTAATGACCGGCGATCTGGCTGCGCTCTCAACACTTGAGAACAAGACAAAGGTTGACACCGAGACCTTCCTTCTCGAGATAAACAAGCGTCTTGCACAGCTGATGCAGTAAACTGAAACTAAACCCTGCTATAAAAAAACAAGCCTGATTCCATTTTGGAACCGGGCTTGATTTTTTTTCTTTGGACCACCGGATAGACCATATCCTTGGGATTGAAAGCAAAAATGCTCTAAAAGAATAACAGGTTTTGATGGTGAAAAAAATTGCCCATAATTTGGTTTTTTCGTCATGGAGATTTGCGGAGAAATGTTCATCTTGTACAAAAAAAAGCAATGTGCTTTAAAAATACAGTGTGTTTACTTGAATAATATATGAAAATGTGATAGAATAAAAGCAGTTCTAAAAAAAATAATGCTTTTTTGAGTTTCTGATGCCGGACGTGGGGTATGAGAAAATCTAAAAAAAAGCAAGACAAAGGAGGAAACATTATGAAAGGAATGAAATCGGTGCTAAAGAAGATCCTGTCTGTCGCATTGTGTTCGGCAATGGTGGGCGGAATGGGCGCTCTGGCACCGGCGGTCCTGCCTGGAGTCGGCCTGACCGCAAGCGCCAGTGAAGATCAGTATCTGCCTTTTACCACTCTGGGCATCATAGGCGGCTTCAATGATTGGAGCGGCGATGTAGAGATGTCTGACCCGGATGGTGACGGCGTGTATGAGGGCGTTGTCACTGCGGAGGGTACCTATGAATTCAAGGTACGTGCAGACGGTGGCTGGGATTACAGCTGGGGCGAGTACGAGGCTGACTATGACAGAACACAGAACAGCCAGACCAACTGCAGCGCAACCGTAGAAGAAGGCTGTAAGCTCGTTGTCAAGCTTGACACCACAAAGGTCTCTGACTTGGCCATGGACAACGATGATTCGTGGGTACATGAATCGAGCTTCGACTTTGACTCGGACGGATATGAATACTGGCCGGTTATCTATGAGGTAGTGGCGGATGAGCCGTATTTTGAAAACGAGTCAGAGGTATCCGACACTAAAACAGCAACAGGCATCGGCGTTACCATGACAGGTGCGGCGACCGGAAACACAGCCCCCTACAGCTATGCCTACGTGGTAAAGACCCCTGACGGAAAATGGAACGTTCTTAAGGGCTACAGCTCCGATACCTCATGCGTCTTTACACCTGAGGAAAAGGGCACATACACATTACAGGTAAAGGTAAAGAACAGTGCGGATGAGGTCAAGGTCAAGAATTTTGACCTGACAGTTACTGATGAGCTGACAAACTGTTCCGAGATATCCTCGTTAAATGTCGGGGTCGGCACGAATCTGACCCTGACCGGCAAGGCAGGCGGCGGCACAAAGCCCTATCAGTATGCTTTTGTTGCCGAGGATCCGGAGGGTAAATGGTCAGTGTTAAAGAATTTCAGCACTGACAATACCTGCACCTTTGCCCCTGACAAGGTGGGTGTATATAACCTGCAGGTAAAGGTCAAGGACAGCAAGGGCACAACAGAGATCAAGACCTTTGAGGTTAATTCGGTCGAGCAGTATAAGCCGTTTACTACCCTTGGCGTCGTAGGAGAATTCAATGACTGGGAAAATGACATTCCCATGACTGATGCTGACGGCGATGGCATCTATGAGGCTTCCTTTGAGTATCCCGGCGGTTATTACATCAAGGTCCGTGCGGATGGTGAGTGGGATAACTCTTGGGGTGGATACGATTCATATTATGACCGAACATATCAATCGAATAGCATATACGTATATACTGTGGAAGGTCAGAAGTTGACTGTCTACCTCGACACAACAAAGGTTTCTGACGATGCTGTTAAAAACTCTTCATCGGCAGTGAATGATGATGATTTCATTTTTGCTGAATCCGGCTATCTCTACTGGCCTGTGACTTACACTGTTACGGATGCAGAGCCTGTAGTCAATAATGATTCTACTATCTCAGCAACAAAGATTTCCCAGGGCATGAGCGTCACCATCAACGGTGAGGCGTCAGGCAACACCAGCCCCTATCAGTATGCTTATGTTGCAAAGAAGCCCGACGGAAAATGGGTCGTGCTGAAGGATTACAGCTCAGACAAAACATTTGTCTACACACCTGAGGATCTGGGAAATTACACGATCCAGGTGAAGGTAAAGAACAAGAATGATACGGTCAAGACCAAGGATTTTGCTCTTACCGTGACTGATGAGCTTGTAAATCTTTCGGAAATAACCAACGATAACCTGATAATCGGAGTCAACAAAACAATTACAGCTAAAGCTGCAGGCGGCACAAAGCCCTATCAGTATGCATTTGTTGTAACCACACCTGACGGAAAGTCAACCGTTCTCAAGGGCTACAGTGCGGATGATACCTGTGTGTTCAAGCCCGCTGCGGCAGGTGAGCACAAGCTCCAGATCAAGGTCAAGGACAGCAAGGGCATTGTAAGGGTAAAGGAGTTTACACTTACTTCCTATGATCAATACAGACCGTTCACAAAGCTCTACGTTCGCTTGAGCGATGACTACAACAAAAACATTGCTGAATTGACCGATCCTGACGGGGACGGCATCTATGAGGCAGAGGTGTACAGACTCGGAGGTTATGATTACAGGGTCTATGCAGACGACACAAGCGATTATTGGTCCAGATATGACAGCTGGTATGAAAGGACAACTAACAACTACAACAGTCAGTACGCTTATATGGAAGAGTGTCAGAAGCTTATAGTCAGACTCGACACTACAAAGTTTACAGATGAGGCTTATGAAGCTTTTCCTGATTTTGATGATTATGGATATGATTTTGGCGGGGATGGATACAGATTCTGGCGTGTGACCTATGAGGTTGTGGATTCTGATCCCATGATCATAGTCGATCCCAGCATATCCGAAACAAAGATATCCCAGGGTATGAGCGTGACTATCAAGGGAGAGGCGTCAGGCAACACAGAAGGATATCAGTATGCCTTTGTCGCAAAGGGTCCCGACAACAAGTGGACCGTAATAAAGGATTACAGCAGATCCAATACCTGCACCTTTACCCCTGCGTCTGTAGGTAACTATACTATCCAGGTCAAGGCTAAGGACAACAGCAACAATGTCGGGTTCAAGGATCTTGCCCTTACCGTGACAGACGAATTTGTAAATCTTTCTGAGTTCAAGGGTTCTGTTATTGTCCTCGGAAAAACCATTACACTCAGGGGTGAGGCCGCAGGCGGCACAAAGCCCTATCAGTTTGCTTTTGTTGCAACCACACCTGACGGAAAGTCAACGGTGCTCAAGGGCTTCAGCACTGATGATACCTGCACATTTACCCCCACAGTAGTGGGCGAGTATAAGTTCCAGATCAAGATCAAGGACAACAAGGGCGCTGTAAAGGTCAGGGAGTTTACACGTAGCGCTGTCGATCAGTACAGACCCTTCACCAGGCTCTACGTAAGACTTGATGATGACTACAGCAAAAACTATATTGAAATGACCGATCCTGACTATGACGGCATCTACGAGGCAGAGATTTATCAGCCAGGAAGCTATTATTTCAGAGTATATGCTGACAATGACTCAAGCAATTATTGGTCCAGTTTTGATTACTGGAACGAAACTACATGGAACAGCGATAATGAACAGCATGCCTATGTAAGCGAGGAACAGAAGCTTGTGATCAGCCTTGATACCACAAGAGTGTCTACTGATGCAATTGAAGATCTGGGCATTTTTGAAGATGAGGATTACGGATTTGACTTTGGAAGTTACGGCTACAAATACTGGCCTGTGACCTATGAGGTAGTGGATTGCGGTCCTGTAGTTATTAACAATTCTACAATATCCGCAACAAAGATCTCTCAGAGCATGAGCGTGACCCTTAAGGGAGCAGCCACCGGCAATACAGGCGAATATCAGTATGCCTTTGTCGCAAAGGGACCCGATGGAAAATGGGTCGTGCTGAGGGATTACAGCTCAGATAAAACATTTGTCTACACACCTGAGGCACTGGGAAATTATACCATCCAGATCAAGGTAAAGGACTACGCGGATACCGTTGAGACAAAGAGCTTTGCACTCGCCGTGACTGACGAGCTTGCTAATACCTCTGAGGCTCCTGAGCCTTACTTTATCGTCGGTGTCAACAAGACGATCAAGGCTGCTGCGGTTGCCGGCACAAAGCCCTATCAGTATGCTTTTGTTGTAACCACACCTGACGGAAATACAACCGTGCTCCAGGGCTTCAGCACAGATGATACCTGCGTATTCAAGCCCGCTGCAGCCGGCGAACATAAGTTCCAGATCAAGGTCAAGGACAGCAAGGGCACTGTAAAGGTTAAAAGCTTTACATGGAACGCAATTGAGCAGTACAGGCCTTTCACCACTCTGAGTATAAGAAAGAGCTCGAATTACAGCTCGAATTACAGCGATAACTACGTTGAGATGACCGATCCTGACGGCGATGGCATCTATGAGGCAGAGATATTCGATCTCGATAGCTTCTACTTCAGGATCTATGCAGATGACACTAATGATAACTACTGGAGCGCTACTTATTGGAACGATGAGAAGACATGGAACAACTATGACAGCATGTATGCTGAAATTGATGAGTGTCAGAAGCTGGTTGTAAAACTTGATACCACAAGGTTATCCAGTGGAATAAGCCAAGAATGGTTTGAAGAAAGTGGATATGATTTTTCTGCAGACGGATATAAGTTTTGGCCTGTAACCTATAAGACAGAGCAGACAGATCCTATTCTCAACAATGACTCTACTATTTCAGATACAAAGATAGTATTGGGCATGAGTGCGACTCTTAATGCAGGCGCATCCGGCAATACAGTGGGTTATTCCTATTCCTATGCAGTGTGTGATCCCAACGGAGAGTGGACTGTATTGCAGGATTACGATGAGGACACCACCTATACCTACACACCTGAAGCTCTTGGAACATATACTCTTCAGGTAAAGGTCAGGGACGACAGGGGTAACGTCAAGGAAAAGAACTTTACTCTTGTTGTAACTGATGAGCTTGTTAATTTCTCAAAAGAGACAGGAGCATATCTCATCCTTGGACTCAACCACACACTCAAGGGCGTTGCAGCAGGCGGCACGGCTCCTTATCAGTATGCCTATGTTGTAACCACACCTGACGGAAAGACATCTGTGATCAAGGGCTACAGTGCTGATGATACCTGTAAGTATAAGCCTACGGCACTGGGCACCTACAAGTTCCAGATCAAGGTCAAGGACAGCAAGGGCGCTGTAAGAGTCAACGAGTTTGCAATGGACGCTATTGAGCGCAACCTCTCATATAGCAGCTTTGGTATCAGAATCGGTGATTTTGATGATACATCAAATGATGTCATTATGACCGATGCCGACAATGACGGAATCTATGAGGGAGAGGTATATAAAATAGGAGAATACTACTTCAGGGTTTATGCGGATAACGACACGAATAACCACTGGAGCAAATACTACTACTATTATGATCGCACCAGAAACAGCTACGAAGAAAACTATGTAACATTGGGTTATTGTAAGAAGCTTATAGTCAGGCTCGACACCACAAGGGTTGATCCTCAGGCTCTGCTGAATAAAGGATCAAATGTAAATAATAAGAACTTTGACTTTGTGCAGAGCGGATATAACTACTGGCCGGTAACCTATGAGATCGTAGATACCGATCCTATTCTCAACAATGAATCAACAATATCCGCAACAAACATTGCGACAGGCATGAGCGTTACTCTCAAGGGGGCCGCATCAGGCAATACAGGCGGATATGAGTATGCTTTTGTTGGAAAGGGTCCCGATGGAAAGTGGACCGTTCTCAGGAATTACAGCGCAGCAGCAAAGTTTACATTTACGCCCGCAGCTGTAGGCAACTACACCATCCAGGTCAAGGTGAGGGACAACAGGAATATTGTCAAGGTCAAGGAGTTCGCTCTTAACGTGACCAGCGAGTTTATGAACGCTTCCGAGATATCAGACGTTAACATCGAAACGAATATGAGTGTTATAATGACTGGTGTCGCAGGCGGCGGCAAGGCTCCCTATCAGTTTGCTTTTGTAGCTCAGGACCCCGATGGAAAATGGTCAGTCCTCAAGAACTACAGCAGCGATAGTGTCTGCAGATTTAAGCCCGCAGCAGAAGGAAACTATAAGCTGCAGGTAAAGGCAAAGGATGCCAATGGAACGGTAAGGATCAAGGAATTTGCCGTTGCTGTCAAGGCTGCAGACGAACAGTATATGCCTGATAACGAATTCGTGGTTTCGGGCAGCTTCAACAGTTGGAACAAGAGTACCGGAATACCCATGACCGACGAAGACGGCGACGGCGTTTATGAGGCTGAGATCACTGCAACAGGCCGTAACAGCTTCAGAGTATTTGCCGTAAACCGTGGCAGCAGTTATTGCTGGGGCAGTTACAGCGAAGATTATGACAGGACCTATAACAGCTATAATAATATTACCGCTTCTATAGGCGATGGTCAGAAGATGATAGTCAGGCTGGATACTACGACATTGTCTGCCAAGGCTATGGAAAACATGAGATCAAGAGTCAACGAAGAGGGATTCAGCTTTGCACAGGACGGATACCTCTGCTGGCCGGTAACTGTTGAGATCATCGGCGAAGCTAAAAAGGTGATCCCCTTTACAGAGCTTCGTGTTTCCGGTTATTTCGACGATTATTACGACAGTGAGCTTATGAAGGACGAGGACGGCGACGGCGTTTATGAGGCTGTGATCTATGACGTCGGCGATTACTACTTCAGGGTTTACTCAGAAGATTCTGAAAAACGCTGGGGCAGCTATGAAAAATGGGATGATTGCACATTAGGCAGTGATTATGATGTGACAGGTACGATCCCTGAGGGCAAGAAGCTCATTGTAAGGTTCGACACAAACAGCATCTCAGAGGATGCTTATGCTAATCCTGACTCGTATGTCTACAGTGAATACTTCAACTTTAATGCAGAGGGATATTACTTTTGGCCGATCACTACTGAGCTTGTGGACACTCCCGTGGTATTTGAAAATACCTCCACCATCTCAGCAGACAAGATTTCTCTCGGAATGAATGTTGAGCTGAATGCCTCGGCCTATGGTAATACAAAGCCCTTCAGATATACCTTTGTCGTACAGGATCCTGAGGGCAAATGGCATATGCTTTCAAACAGAAGCAGCTATTCTTCGTACACCTACTACCCCGAAATGACAGGAGACCACAAGGTATATATCAAGGTCTCTGACAAGAGGGGAGTTGTCCGGACAAAAGCCTTCACACTCTCAGTAACAGAGGAATTCCTTAATAATTCAACTCTCAGCAATTCATCCATCAAGGTCGGCATGAACGCAATTCTTTACGGCAATGCCGTGGGCGGAACAGCCCCCTATCAGTTTGCTTATGTTGTCAGGACTCCTGACGGCAAGTGGTCCGTGCTCAAGAATTACAGCGAAGATACCAAGTGTGTCTATAAGCCTGTGACTGAGGGCGAGTATAAGCTTCAGGTCAAGGCAAAGGACAGCACTGACAAGGTGCTTGTCAAGGAATTTGATCTCACGGTAGCTGCTCCGGATGCTCAGTATATTCCCGTCAATTCATTCCGTGTAAGAGGTGGATTTGATGAATGGGGCAGCGGTGTAGTAATGTCAGATAGTGACGGAGACGGCATCTACGAGGCTGAAATAAACGCAGTAGGTAATTATGGCATTTATGTCTATGGTTACTATTACTATGATGATTATTATGACTATTACGAAAGATGGAGCGGATATGATGAGTATTATGATCGCACTACAGACACCGATACCAGTCTCAGTGTTGACGTTCCTGATGCTCATAAGCTCATTGTCAAGCTTGATACTACAAAGATCGATGATGCAGCTCTCGCTAACAGCAATTCATCTGTTTACAGCGCTAATTTCAACTTCAGCTCAACCGGTTATAAGTACTGGCCTGTGATCACACAGACAGCAGAGGTTCCACCCACACTGAATAATGATTCGACCATCTCTTCTGATTCCATTTACCTCGGCGAGAGCGTGACTCTCAGCGGCGCAGCTTCGGGCAATACAAGCGGCTACCAGTTTGCTTATGTTGTAAAGACCCCCGACGGCAAGTGGTCAGTGATCAAGGGCTTTGGCGAGGAAGCTACCTGTAGTTATACTCCTGCTTCCGCCGGAACTCACACAATACAGATCAAGGTCAAGGATAGCCGTGGAAAGGTTGAGGTCAAAGAGCTTACTCTTGAAGTCAGTGACGAGCTTGTAAACTTTTCAAGATCCTCAGCACGTTACACAATGATCGGCAAGACGGTTACTCTTACAGGCGAAGCAAAGGGCGGCACTGCACCCTATGAGTTTGCCTATGTTTTGAGGACTCCCGATAATAAGTGGACAGTGCTCAAGAGCTATAGCACAGACACAAGCTGCAGCTTTACAGTTGAAGCAAATGGCACTCATGTTGTCCAGATCAAGGCTAAGGACAGCAAGGGTAAAATAGCAGTAAAGGAAATTAACATTGAGTCTGCCGAGCAGTACAAGCCCTTCACGAATCTCGGCGTGGTGGGAAGCTTCAATGACTGGAGCGATGACATTGCTATGACTGACGCAGACAATGACGGTATCTATGAGGCCGAGATACAGCTCGGACCCGATTATTATGAGTTTAAGGTCCGTGCAGACGGCTCATGGAATTACAGCTGGGGAGAGTATAACGATTATTATGACCGTACAGAGGACAGCCAGATCAACTGCTCGGCTACAATCGGAGAGCATCAGAAGCTTGTTGTCAGACTTAATACAACCACAGTAGACAGCGGAGCTCTTAATAATCCCAATTCAAGTGTAAATAACAGTGACTTCAATTTTTCACAGTCCGGATATTATTTCTGGCCTGTAACCTATGAAGTGGTCAACGCAGGAGATATCTTTGAAAATGTATCTACCATTTCACAGAATAAGATAACCCAGGGCATGAGCGTTACTCTCACGGGCGCCGCAGAAGGCAACACAGGACCCTATGAGTTTGCCTATGTTGCTCAGAGCCCCGACGGAAAATGGACGGTGCTCAGCGGTTATTCATCCCAGACATCTTATGAATTTACACCTGCATCACTGGGTGCTTATACTGTCCAGGTCAAGGCAAAGGACAACAAGGGCACAGTCAAGGTCAAGGAGTTTGCACTCACAGTGACAGACGAGCTTGCAAACATCTCCGAGCTTTCCGCAGAGAACCTTATCAAGGGCGTTAACCTTACCATCAATGGTAAGGCCTTAGGCGGAACAAAGCCCTATCAGTATGCTTTTGTCGTGCAGACACCTGATGAAAAATGGACAGTGCTCAAGGGCTATAGTGCTGATACTACCTGCACCTTCAAGCCTGAGACAGTCGGCAACCATAAATTCCAGATCAAGGTCAAGGACAGCAAGGGCACAGTCAGGGTCAAGGAATTCAATATGACTGCTGTAGAGCGTTATATGCCTGCTACATCCTTTGAGCTGAGTGACTATTTTGGATGGACAACTCTGAGAAAAACCGTGCTGACTGATGATGACGAAGACGGCATCTATGTAGGAACGATCTTTGAACCCGGTTATTATAGGTTTAGAGTTCATGACAGTGATTATAACCATTGGAGTTATTATGACACGGATTATGACACGACAATGAATAACTATACGGCAATCGAGAAATCATTTACCGACGGCAAAATGCTTATAGTAAAGCTTGATACTACAAAGGTAAGTGACAGTGCTAAGGCAAATAGGTATTCCGATGTCAATGATCCTGATTTCAGCTTTGCAGAGAGCGGCTACAGGTATTGGCCTGTGACCGTTGAAGAGGTGGATGCTGAGCCTATACTTATCAATGATTCTTATCTCTCAACATACAGCACTATACTTGGCATGTCAGTAGATATCTATGGCGATGCCTACGGCAACACAGGCCCCTATCAGTATGCCTATGTTGCACAGGCTCCCGACGGAAAGTGGTCCGTTCTCCAGGGCTACAGCGAAGTCACAGGGCTCTACTTTACCCCAAGCTCCGCAGGAAAATACACAATCCAGGTCAAGGCTAAGAACAGCAAGGGCGAGGTTAAGGTCAAGGAGATGACTCTTGACGTTTCCGGAGAGCTTACAAACTTCTCATACGTTTCAACTAACAATACTGTCCCGAAGGCAGAGGTCACCCTTTCAGGAATTGCGGCAGGCGGCACAGCCCCCTATCAGTATGCTTATGTTGCTCAGACTCCTGACGGTAAATACAGCGTCATCAAGGGCTACAGTGAGGATAATTTCTGCACATTCAAGCCTTCTGTAATCGGTGACCACAAGCTCCAGATCAAGGTCAAGGACAGCAAGGGCACAGTCAAGGTCAAGGAGTTTGATCTCAGCGTCACTGAGCAGTTCATCCCCTTCACTACAGTTGGTGTGGTCGGAAACTTCAATTCCTGGAGCAACGATCTTGCACTTACTGACAAGGACGGAGACGGCATCTATGAAGCAGAGATAACAAAGGAAGGACACTATGAGTTCCTTGTCCGTGCAGACGGCGCATGGGATTATACATGGGGCAATGCTTATTATTGGGGAGACTACACTCTTGACAGCTACAGATGCCTTGTAGCCGATGTCAGAGAAGGCGAGAAGCTTACCATCAGGTTTAACACAAAGCGTACAGCCCACGACGGCGACATAAGTGCTGATGACGGCAGCTTTGCACTCGATGGCTACAAATACTGGCCTGTGACCTGCGAGATTAGCGGTACACCTATCCATCTTTATAATGAGTCTGTTATCTCATACAACTATGTTTATAAGGGCGATAGCGTGACTCTTACAGGCAAGGCTGTTGGCGGCACAAGCCCCTATCAGTTTGCTTATGTGGTACAGGCACCTGACGGAAAGTGGTACGTCCTCAAGAATTACAGCTCGGATACCCAGTTTGTGTTCAAGCCTGCATCAACAGGAAACTATACGGTCCAGATAAAGGCAAAGGACAGCAAGGGAACGGTTGCTGTCAGCTCCTTTGATCTGAAGGTGTTGGAAGACTACTACATGAAATAACAAACCCGCTTGAATGTCTATAATTGCTATTTACAGCAGTGTGAGCTTTGAATAGCAGCAAAAAGATATCCCTCCCGGACGAGTAATCCTTCGGGAGGGATTCTTTTCTTTCGTTATAATCAACAAAGATATGGTGAAATATTTGTGCTCTGAAACAAAAATTGTCATTTTCAAAAAAAGTTGGAAAAAAATTCAGCAAAACGGTATATTTTCTTACACTATATATACAGTGATGGTTTGATCAGGAGGTGAGCCTTTGGGGATTGGAAAAATACAGGAGGAGGAGCTGTCGGCGTATTTTAAGGAAATATCGTCGGGCAACGAGGCTGCTCTTGAACGATTTTATGAAGAATATGGCAGATTCATGCTTACTCTTATACTTTCGATAGTAAAGTCAAGGGAATCGGCAGAGGAAGTGCTTCAGGACGTGCTGATGGCTATAGTCACCGAAGGCAGGAGAGTAGTGATCAGGAACGCCAAGGGATGGCTCTTTAAGGTGCTTCGGAATCTGTCAATGAGGAAGGCAAAGGAGGATCATATGATGGAGACTGAGTCGCTTTCAGATAAAGAGACGATCCAATCCGGTGAGGATGTTCAGGAAAGGATTGAGGATAAAGTGGATCAGATAGAGGCATTGAAATGTCTGGATCAGATCGAGCAGCAATGTGTCCTTATGTGTGTGTTTGGCGATATGAAGCTTCCGCAGGTGGCGGAGGTTTTGGGGATCCCGTATGATAAGGTCAGAAACAAATACGGCTATGCCGTCAGAAAGCTGAGAAAATACTATGGAGGGAGGTTCGATCCTGCATGAATGACAAGGAAGTAATGAAAATGCTTGCTGATGATATTTCCTGCATTATACTGCCGCCTATCTCTGACAGGGTGCGTCAGGCAGTGAGAGAGAATTGCCTGAAAAGTGAAGATAAGAATGATGAGATCGTTCCTTCGGAGGCTCACCAAAGAAGGATACCGACAAAGTATATTTTTGCGGCAATGCTTACGCTTATGGCAGTTTCAGTTCCCATGATAGTGGTGCTGACCGGCACGAATAATGCGCCTGCTTCTGATGTGACAGAAAAAACTGTCACAAGCCTCAGCACGGAAAGGGAAGAGGATATCTCAAGGGTAGTCAGTGATATTGTAAGTGACGTCAGTTTTGAGGTGAGTGAATCAAGTGAAGCGACTAAGCTTGAAAAGATCACTCTCAAGGAGCTGAGGGGTGACTTTGCGCTCTCCGAAAGGAAAGGGGAGGAGCTGGAAACTCTTCTGTCCTACTACACGAATGATAACAAGGTATTCGAGGATGACCGTTATATTTATAACTTTGACAATAATGGAGGTCTGCTGGAAATAATCAGGATGGCCGGTGAGTTGGGGGAAGGCTCTTATGCGAGCCAAAAAATGATAACCCAAAAGGTGGACGCTCTGCTTGATGAGTATTTTTCTGACTGGATGAAAGACGAGCATACCATACGAATAGTGAATGAAATTGATGTGGTGCCTGCGTGGACTGTTGAGGTGTCAAAAAAGAAAAATAATCATTTGAAGGAGCATATTCTTCTCACATTTGATCAGACCGGATGCCTGCTCCGGCTGAGTGCCACCAGTGCCGCCGGAGACGTGGGGACCATAACAAAGGATGAGGCTGTCTGCATAGCCATTGAAGAGATAAAGAGCGGCAAGTATGCATTCACTTATGTCGGTGATGACAATACAGACATAATGGCAGAGAGCAAGAGCATCAACGGTCAGAGCTACTACATGGTTGAGGTTGAGCAAAAAAAGCAGCGAACGGATGACATTGGGTTTAGTTCTCACATTATGTTCAGGATAAACGCCCAGAGCGGTGAGGCTTCGCTGATAGAGGTTTTTTCCTGAGGAACACCGCAGGCATATATTATTTTGTTTTCCCCTATTTTATATACTACCAACCAAAGATCCCTCCCGTGCGATTGAGCCTGGGAGGGATCACCCTATCCTGAGAGCTTTGTAATAAATTTTTATAAAAAACACATTTAGGTGTTGACATTTCATTCATGATATGGTATTATAACATAGTCGCAGGAACGAAGTCCGGTGACAGCGTGGAGAGGTATCGAAGCGGTCATAACGAGGCGGTCTTGAAAACCGTTTGGGGGAAACCCCACATGGGTTCGAATCCCATCCTCTCCGCCACCCTTCGGGGTAACTCAGAGGGCGACGACAATTTAACATCAAAGTTTACTTTGGCATTTGGAGGATTACCCAAGTGGTGAAGGGGCTCCCCTGCTAAGGGAGTAGGTCGGGAAACCGGCGCGAGGGTTCAAATCCCTTGTCCTC
>CACXMR010000005.1:15011-92677 GCA_902768825.1 uncultured Ruminococcus sp. | reverse complement strand
AACTACCCAAGAAGAATCTTCAATGGTCTGTCTGCTAATGATCTTCTTAAATATTCAAATGTCGCTTAATTTCACTGACATTTTATATTGCAATTTATAGTCTTGCAAAACCGGAAAATTATTCTTGCAATTTCATTGGCCGTATAGTATAATATTAGGAGTATGCAGGCCTGTCTTTCGGGAAAGTCCCGTACAGCCTATATTCTTGTATATTTCTTACATCAGGAGGAAGTTTTTATGATCACAGCAGGCGATTTCAGAAACGGCGTTACGTTTGATATGGACGGACAGGTCGTTACAATTATTGAGTTCCAGCACGTTAAACCCGGAAAGGGCGCAGCCTTTGTCCGCACTAAGATCAAAAACGTCATCACAGGTGCCGTTATTGAAAAGACCTTTAACCCCAACGACAAATATCCCACCGCCTTCATCGAGAGAAAGGATATGGAATATCTCTACAGCGACGGCGATCTCTATTACTTTATGGATATGGAGAGCTATGAGCAGATCCCGATCAGCGCATCAGTGCTGGGCGACAACTTCAAGTTTGTCAAGGAGAATATGCAGTGCAAGATCCTTTCCTACAAGGGAAGCGTTTTCGGCGTTGAGCCTCCTACATTCGTAGTCCTCACCGTAACACAGACAGATCCCGGCTTCAAGGGCGATACAGCTACAAACGTAACCAAGCCTGCAACCCTTGAGACAGGTGCTGAGATCAAGGTTCCGCTCTTTATCAACGAGGGCGATCAGATCCAGATAGACACCAGAACAGGCGAATATATGTCAAGAGCCTGATCCAAACGCTGTCACACGGAGGGCAATAAGATGAAAATTACGGAAAAAGCAGCTTATGTCAAGGGTCTGGTGGACGGACTGGAGCTTGATCCCAAGGATAAGCAGACAAAGGTATTCAAGGCTCTTGTCGATCTTGTAAACGAAATGGCAGAGGAGCTTTCAAACCTTGAGCAGTGCTATGATGACGTGTGCGATCAGATAGATGCTCTGGATGAGGATCTGTCAGGGGTCGAAGATCTCCTCTATGACGACGAGGATGACGAGGACTATGGTTGTTCATGCAGCTGCGGAAGTGATGACGCCGCTTATGAGGTTACCTGCCCCACCTGCGGAGCCGTCATCGGTCTTAACGAAAACGATCTGGGACAGGGCGGCATGGAGTGCCCCAAGTGCGGTGAGACCCTTGAGTTTGACTTTGACGAGGACGAGCTTGACGACACTGATGATGACGAAAAAAGCGAGGAAGTCTCAGAGCTTGATTGATCGGTAAGTGGATTTTGCGGAATCTTGCAGAAGCAGGCAGGATTCCGCTTTTTGGTTATGACAGCGAAAGGAAAGAATGCCTATGCTTATACAGCTTTTAAGACAGGGCATGGACATATCAGCCGTGCTCACCTATATTCTCTCGGTCCTGATGATCATTTTTCTCATCAACCCTCTCCACGAGTGCGCTCATGGCCTTGTTGCCTGCAAGCTTGGCGACAGGACCGCAAAGAATATGGGCAGGCTCACTCTCAATCCTATGGCCCATCTTGACTATATGGGTGCGCTCACAATGCTCATCATCGGCTTCGGCTGGGCAAAGCCTGTTCCAGTCAATCCGAGAAACTTTAAAAAGCCCCGTGCCGGAATGCTGCTCACCGCCCTGGCGGGTCCATTGTCTAACTTTCTTGCGGCTATTCTGGGCGGACTGATATTTAATCTTATCAATACCATTATGATAAAGAACGGGACCTTCGTTTACTATGCCGGAAAGATCTATCTCGGCCTCGGCTCTGACCTCGGAGCAATGAAATATGTGTTCATGTTCCTGGAGTTCTTTATTGTGATCAATATTTCTCTGGCGGTATTCAATCTCATACCCATACCGCCCCTTGACGGCTCGAAGATACTCTTTTCCTTCCTGCCGCCTTCGGTTTCCTTCAAAGCCCAGCGCTATGAGCTGTATATCTCACTGATCCTGATTGTGCTCATCGCTACAGGCGCTCTCAGCAATCTCCTTTACCCTGTCCAGAACTGGTTCTATGGTCTGATTAGCGACCTCACCGCCCTACCCTTCTCGTGGGCTTGGTAGTAGAAATGGCAGACAGGAGAATGTAAATTGGAAAAGCTTTCCTACAAAACAGACGTATTTGAAGGTCCTCTTGATCTTCTCTTGCATCTGATAGAAAAAAACAAGCTGAATATCTATGACATCCTGATTTCAGAGCTGCTGGATCAGTATATGGAGCAGATAGACCTCATGCAGCAGCAGGATCTTGACATAGCAGGGGAATTTCTGGCAATGGCGTCCAGGCTCATACAGATAAAATCCGCAATGCTCCTGCCAAAGTATGAGGAAGCCGAGGAAATGCGCAAGGAGCTGTCCGGTCAGCTCATCGAATACAGAAAGTGCAAGCGGGTCGCTGCAATGCTCCAGTCAAGAGTCAGCTTTGACAGCTTTTGCAGGGAGCCTGCCAAGATAAAGGCTGATATGAAATATAAGCGCAGTCACGAGCCGTCCTACCTCATCCCTGCGTATATGTCGGCTGTAGGACGGGGCAAGCTCAGGATACCTCCGCCGAAGGACGCATTTTCGGGTATTGTCGCCCGAAGAATAGTTTCCGTCAGCTCAAAAATATACAGCGTTATCAGAAAGCTGCGCAGGACAGAGAGCAGACCCTATAGGGAAATGTTTGACGATGCTGCCGACAGAAGTGAACTGGTGGCTACTTTTCTTGCGATACTTGAGCTTATCAAAGGAAAGAGAGTCCGGATCACAGGCGACGGCGAGGACTGTGAGCTAAGGCTAATCATGGGTGGTGAAAGTGATTGGAACGAACAAAGCTGAAAAGCACGATCGAGGCTATATTATTTGCCTGCGGCACCCCTGTAGAGGTGGATAGGATCGCTCAGGCACTGGAAATAAGCCCGGTGGATGCCTCTGATATATGTGAGCTGCTGCTCAGGGAATATGCAGACGAGGACAAGGGTATGCGCATTGTCAGGCTAAACAAAAGCTATCAGATGTGTACCCGTGAGGAATACGCTGACCCTATCAGGACAGTAATGGATATAAAGCGCAATGCCCCTCTCTCCCAGGCAGCGGCTGAAGTGCTGGCTGTCATCGCCTATAATCAGCCTGTCACCAAGGCCTTTGTGGAGCAGGTGCGTGGAGTAGACTGTTCCGGAGTCATCAGCGGACTTGTTGCCCGCCAGCTGATCGAGGAAAAGGGACGCCTGGAGCTTCCGGGAAGGCCCCTTACCTACGGAACAACAGAGCACTTTCTCAGATGCTTCAATATATCCTCCATCGAGGAGCTGCCTCCGCTGCCTGATGACGAGGATGAGCCTGTCAGCAACGAAAAGGACGAGATAACCTTTGATGATTATTTGTCCTCCCAGAGTGCGGAGCAGGCCGCAGACACGGGTGATGTGCCATGAACGTATTCTTGCTGATACTTGCAGGTATCATACTGATAATACTTCTGCTTCTTCTGTGCCCTATAGTGATAAAGATAGAATATGACGAAAAGCCCCATCTGCGGGTGGGATATTTCTTCCCGGTCTTCAGGATACCGCTGGAGAAAAAGGAGATCACTGACCCCAAAAAGCTTGCACGGATCGAAAAAAAGAAGCAGAAAAAGGAAGAAAAGAAAAAACGAGCCGAGGAAAAGAAACGCCTCAAGGAAGAAAAGCTGAGAAAAAAGGCTGAGGCTGAGGGTAAGCCCCTGCCGGAAAAAAAGCCTAATTTCATAGTCAGTCTGATGAAAAAAGAAGGAGTTTCCGGACTGATAGAACTGCTCAAGGATATACTGCGCATCCTCAAGGGACTGATGAAGAAGATCACCGATCATCTTGTCATCTCAAAAATGGATCTGCAGATAGCCGTGGGAAGCGAGGACGCTGCCCAGACTGCTATTCTCTATGGCAGGCTCTGCAGCGCTGTCTATCCTCTTATCAACCTCATCGCCTCACACGTCAAAAAGTGCAGACACCGTGAGCGTATCGCTCCTGTCTTTACTTCAGAAAAGACAAGAATAATGTTTGTGATGAAGGTGCGGATCCTTCCCTTCTTCATCCTGAGCGGAGCGGTTCAGGCTGGGCTGAGGTTCCTCAAAACTATGCTTTCCAAAAGGTGAAAGCTATTGCAAAATCATGCTAACTGTATTATACTAATCAGTATAGGCAACGAAATATCTAAAACAATAAAGGCGGTGTTTTTATGAGTGATCGTCCTATCGAAGGTCTGATGGGCACAACACTTGACAAAATCAGAGATATGGTAGACGTGAATACCATTATCGGCTCACCCATTACAGTTCCCGGCGGTACAACCGTTATCCCTGTATCAAAGGTGATGTATGGCTTTGCCTCAGGCGGCTCAGAATTCAACAACAAGCATGAGGGCAAGGACAATCTTTTCGGCGGCGGTGCAGGCGCAGGCGTTACCATTACCCCTATTGCTTTTATCGCAATCACAAAGGATGACGTTAAGCTTCTCAGCGTTTCCAACTTCAAGGATTCCCAGGACAGGGCAGTGGGACTTGTGCCTGATCTGGTGGACAAGATCATCGGTCTGTTCAAGAAGGATAAGTCCGAAAAGAAGGACGAGGACGAAAAGAAGAACGATGAGACCGAAAATGCCGAAACAGGTATTGACGATCCCAAGGTATAAATAGAATTTGCTGATAAATTGACCTGCCCTGTGCATATAAATGTATAAAAATTTATTGCAGTTAAGGGCAGGTGGTTTTTTGTTTATAAAAAAGCTTATCTCACTGGGGCTTTTACTATCAGTGGTCATGTGTATGACAGGCTACTCCGGCAGTCCCGGCGGCAACTGGGCAGAACTCTCCCTGAGTGCAGAGTCAGCCATACTGATCTGCGCTGACAGCGGCACTGTACTTTACGAAAAGGACCCCGACAGGCAGATGGCCATAGCAAGCATAACCAAGATCATGACTGCCGTAATCGCCCTGGAGTATGCAGAGCAGGATGACATGGAAATACGCTTTACCAGAGAAATGACGGCGGAGGGCTCAAGTCTCTGTCTCAAAGAGGGGGAAGTCCTCACCCTGTCAGAGCTTACGGCGGGGATGATGTGCGTTTCCGGAAATGACGCCGCAAACGCTGTTGCAATCGGTATTGCCGGAAGTCTTGAAGGCTTTGCAGAGCTGATGAACGAGAAGGCAAGGTCTCTCGGCATGAGCAACACTCATTTTGTTACTCCTTCGGGGCTTGACCACGAGGAGCATTACTCCACCGCCAGGGATATGGCTGTGCTTTGCAGCTATGCTATGACTAACCAAAGGTTCGTTTCCATCGTGTCAGAGAGAGAGCTGACTGTAAGCTATATTTCACCAAAGGGTAAAACCCAGAGGTGCGCAAACCACAACCGGCTGCTCTCGGAATATGAGGGCTGTCTCGGAATAAAAACAGGCTATACTAAAAAAGCCGGACGGACGCTTACCTCCTGTGCCGAAAGAGACGGCGTAAGGCTCATAGCAGTGACGCTCAGTGCTCCTGACGACTGGAACGACCACAGGAAGCTCCTTGACTACGGCTTTTCCGTTACTGAAGGAATAAAAGCTGCGGGAGCAGAGGATATTTATGATCAGCCCGTAGCAGGAGGCAGGTCTGACACCATAGCCGTAAGACCCGAAAGGGACATTATTATAACAGGCATAAGACATGAGGAGAATGAGATCCAAACAAAGCTTATCATGCCGCATTTTGTATATGCTCCACAGAGCGAGGGTGACCGTGCCGGAATGATATACTGCTTTCGCAATGGTAAACTGATAGCCGGAGCGGCGCTTGTCTATGCCGGCAGTGTAGGAATCAACAAGCAAGAAACAACATAAGCCACAAAAAAAGGATGAGAAAAATGGATGGCAGCGAGAAGATCAGAATACAAAAAATAATAGCAGAGGCAGGCATTGCCTCACGAAGAAAGGCCGAAGAGCTGATCACCGGTGGTGCTGTAACCGTTAACGGCAAGCGTGCAAAGCTGGGTGACAAGGCCGACCCCTGCAGGGACAAGATCGTTGTAGCAGGCAGGGCCATAACTGTACGCAAAAACACCAAAAAATATTATATCATGCTCCACAAGCCAAGGGGCTTTATTACCACAATGAGCGATGAGGGCGGCAGGAAATGCGTCGCCGAGTTGGTAGACGAGATACCTGCAAGGCTCTTCCCTGTGGGAAGGCTCGACCGTGAATCCGAGGGTATGCTCTTTATGACCAACGACGGTGATTTTGCCAATATGATAAGTCATCCCTCCACGCATTTTGCCAAGACCTACCGTGTGACCGTTCACCCTGCGATAAAAGAGGATCAGCTGACGGCTCTGACCACCGGAGTTATCATCGACGGCAGGAAGTCAATGCCCGCAGCAATCAGGGTCATTACTGCGGAAAAGGAGCGCACCGTTCTTGAGATAGTGCTTGAGGAGGGACGCAACAGGCAGATACGCAAAATGTGCGAAGCCGTAGGTCTTGAGGTAGCAAGACTCAAGAGAACAGCTATCGGTCCCATCAAGCTGGGTATGCTCCAGCCCGGAAAATGGCGTGAGCTGAAGCCCGATGAGATGAGAGCTATCAGGGCATATCACAACAAGCTCCAGGCAGCTAAGGCATCGGAAGAGGCTTAGTAAAAAAATGTAAAAATAAAGGAATGATCCTTATGAGCGCAGTGAAAAAACTTGTAGGCATTTTAGTCTCCTTGCTTTTTGCGCTCTTTTTTGCTGCGGCATTGTTTGCAAACGCAGAAAAGGAGACGCTCTCAGGAGTTTTTACAGACGGAAGCGGCGGGTTCTTTACTATCGGCACCGATCACCGCACCGTTAGCCACATCAGCGCTAAGGGAAGCCATGTCACAGAAGCGTATTTTGACGTGGAAGGAATAGTTTCAGACGGCACACAAAGCTTTGCATTCGGACGCCCGGAAAATGTGACTTTCCTGCTGAGCTGCGGAAAAAACGCTGACGGCAAGGTCGTAATGATAGGAAATATCAAGCTCAAATCCGACTGCCTGGCTATAGCTGACGGTGGATATCTCTATGCGGTTGACGAAGGTGACGACCGTGTTATCACCAAATTTTCCCCCGGTGGTGACAGATATGAGTTTCCTGATTACGGCGAGAGCATAGAGCTGCTCTTTTATCACAAAGGCAGCGGCAGAGTCTTTGCTCTTACCTCCGGCGGCGTGATCGATCCTGATTATGACAGACTTATCCCCTGCCAGATCCCCGCTTTGCCTGTCAGGATCAACAATGATCTGTTTTGCGACCGGAAGGGGAATATTTATTCCTTTAACGAAAGCACAGGCTTTGAGCTGACAGCATCTTTCGGGGAATGTGACAGTCTGTGCTGCACCGAAAACGAAGTCTATATGCTGTCTGACAGCACTATAACAAAAACCGACCTGAACGGAAACCTCCTTGGAATATTTGAAGCAGAGGATAAGCTCATCGACGACATTCTGTCAAGCGGCGACAGCGTTGCAATGATCTATGACGGCAAGCCTGAGCTACTCAGAGATGACGACTTTATCCCGCCCAATGACGACCAACCATTCACGGCACAGTCATCCGTATACATGCCTTCACTGACCGAAAAATCAGACCCAGAGCCTTCACGGGAAGAAAAATCGAACCCCGACAGCTCAGTGCCGGAGCCATCAGAATCAAGGACATCGTCTGTTGAAAGCTCCGGATCAGAGTCGTCCGACAGCAACAGCAAAGCAAGCACTCAGCCCTCATCTGAGGTTTCCGAAAAGCAAAGCCGCACACCACAGGTAAGCTACCGCACCCAGGACCATACCTCCCGCAAAGAAAGCTCCTTCAAGGGGCATGAAAACGAAGTGACCTCCACAGGATCAGGAGCTGTCCTCCAAAGCAGCACATACATCATACACGATGATATAATAGAGAACATACCCTATGACACAACGATAGCGACCATCAAGAAAAATCTGGTTTGCAGCGGAAGCATAAGATTCTATAACCGTAACGGCAGGGAGCTGACCAGCGGAAAGCTTGGCACCGGCTCACGCCTCGAAGTAATCTCCGATGACGGACAGACCCTGAGCTTTTATCTCATTGTGTCCGGAGACCTGACCGGCGAAGGAAACTTCAACAGCAATGACCTGCGTTTGATAGTCAAAGCAGCAACAGGCGAGTCAGAGCTTGACAAGTATGCACTCTTAGCCGCCGACGTTAACCACGACAAAGTATTTGACACCCTTGATATCAGTCTTGTCTGCAACGAATACTACAAAAACGGCTGCTCCTCTGGAAACTCAGCCTTCATCCTCTGATACTATTGTTGGGACGCTGTCCCAAACCCTGCCAAGGGGCTTCTCGCCCCTTGGAACCCTCGGCAGGAACGCAGTCCCTGCACCCGTCTTAAAAAAGCTTACAGATATAAAAGCTTACAGATATAAAAAAACAATATGATAGTCAATCCATTATCAAGTGACCTTTGGGCGCTGACAGGCAAGCCATTTTGGGAACAACAACAAAGCATCCCCGGACTATATATCCAGCCCGGAGATGCTTTTTTGTTTTTGGAATTATTTATTTTGCTACGATGTTGACCAGCTTGCCCTTTACATAGATTTCCTTGACTATCGTTTTGCCCTCAATAAGGGGAGATATCTTTGCGGATATCTTCGCAAGAGCTATAGCACCCGCCTGATCAATGTCTACAGGCACCATGATCTTATCTCTGACCTTGCCGTTTATCTGGACGGCTATCTCAACGGCTTCGTCAATGCACTTGCTCTCATCATACGACGGCCAGGGTGCAACGGAAGCAAAGCCTGAACCCAGCTTTGCCTGCTCCCAGACCTCCTCAGCTGCATGAGGTGCAAAAGGACTGATAAGGATAGTGAATATCCTCAGCTCCTCCTTTGTTACAGAACCGGTAGCATAAATATCATTTATCAGTGACATCATGGCGGCAATTGCAGTGTTAAACTTGAGAGTCTCAACATCCTCGCCCACCTTCTTGATGGTCTTGTGGAAGGCAGATTCCAGATCAGGACGCAATGCATCGCCCTTCACCATGCCCTCAAGACCGCAGAAGCGCTCTATAAAGCGGCGGCAGCCCTTGATGCTGCTGCTGTTCCAGGGAGCTGCATTCTCAAAGTCGCCTATAAACATCTCAAACATACGCATTGTGTCTGCACCGTATGTATTTACAATGTCATCGGGATTGACCACGTTTCCTCTTGACTTGCTCATCTTCTCGCCGTTCTCGCCGAGAATCATACCGTGGCTGGTGCGCTTTGCATAAGGCTCAGGCGTAGGAACAACCTTGATATCATAAAGGAACTTGTGCCAGAAACGGCTGTAGAGCAGATGAAGTGTAGTATGCTCCATACCGCCGTTATACCAGTCCACAGGAGACCAATATTTCAGTGCCTCGTCACTTGCAAGGGCATTGTCGTTGTGGGGGTCCATATATCTCAGGAAATACCATGAAGAGCCTGCCCACTGAGGCATGGTGTCGGTCTCACGCACAGCGTCGCCGCCGCACTTGGGGCACTTGGTATTTACCCAATCGGTCATCTTAGCAAGCGGTGATTCGCCGTTGTCTGTGGGCTCATAGGACTCAACCTCCGGCAGCTCCAGCGGAAGCTCGCTTTCAGGCACCGCAACAGCACCGCAGCATGGGCAGTGTACTATCGGGATAGGCTCGCCCCAATAGCGCTGACGTGAGAACACCCAGTCACGGAGCTTGAAGTTTACCTTTGCCCTGCCCTTGCCTGTCTTTTCCAGCTCTTCGGTTATCTTCTTCTTGGCGTCCTCTACTGACAGACCGTCAAGATAACCGGAATTTACAAGCACACCTGTAGCGCAGTCGGTAAATGCTTCCTTCTGCACATCCTCGCCGCCCTTGACGACCTCGATGATGGGAAGATCAAACTTCTTTGCAAAATCGTGGTCACGGGTGTCGTGAGCAGGCACTGCCATGATAGCGCCTGTTCCGTAGGAAACAAGCACATAGTCAGATATGAATATAGGTATCTGTTTGCCGTTAACCGGGTTGATAGCCTCAACTCCGCTGATGCGCACACCTGTCTTGTCCTTTGCCACCTCTGTGCGCTCAAAATCGGATTTTCTTGCGGCTGCATCCTGATATGCCCTGATCTCGTCCATATTGCCTATCACTGAGGACAGCTTGTCGATTATGGGATGCTCAGGTGAGATTACCATATAGGTAGCACCAAAGAGTGTATCGGGTCTTGTGGTATAGACGGTGAGAGTGTCGCCTGTAGTGGTGGTGAAGTCCACCTCAGCGCCTGTAGACCTGCCGATCCAGTTCTTCTGCTGTGCCTTTACTCTGTCGGGATAGTCAACAAGGTCAAGGTCATTGATAAGTCTGTCGGCATAGGCTGTGATCTTCAGCATCCACTGAGACTTGACCTTTCTCACTACCTCGCTGCCGCAGCGCTCGCAGACACCGTTAACTACCTCTTCGTTTGCAAGCACACACTTGCATGAGGTACACCAGTTGACTGCCATTTCCTTTTTATATGCAAGTCCGTTTTCAAAGAGCTTGAGGAATATCCACTGGGTCCACTTGTAATACTTGGGATCGGTGGTATTGATCTCTCTGCTCCAGTCAAAGGAAATGCCCAGGGACTGAAGCTGGCTCTTAAAGCGGGCAACATTTTTTTCTGTAACAAGCTTTGGGTGGATATGATTCTTTATAGCATAGTTCTCCGTAGGCAGTCCAAAAGCGTCCCAGCCTATGGGATAGAGCACATTATAGCCCTGCATTCTGCGTTTTCTTGCGATAATGTCAAGAGCGGTGTAGGAGCGGGGATGTCCCACATGGAGTCCCTGTCCTGAGGGGTAGGGAAACTCAATGAGTGCATAGAATTTTTTCTTGTCGGTGGAGTTTTCGGCATGGAAAATGCCTGCCTCCTCCCATCTTTGCTGCCATTTGGATTCAATGCTTTTGTGATCGTACTTCAATTCATTTCTCTCCTTTTGTAAACGCCTTTATTTCTTTGCCCCGACCGGAGCTCAGTTTTTTGGGAACAGATCCTCCAGAGGCAGCTGCTCGATATCGGAAATATCCTCGAGCTGTCCGTCCTGCCAGAGTCTCTCAAGGCTGTAATAGTCCCTTGCCTCCTCAGAGAACACATGAACTATCACATCCACATAATCAAGCAGTATCCATGAATCGGAGCGGTAGCCCTCAATATGGCTGCAGCTGACTCCGAGACTGTCCAGTCTGTATTCCACGTTATCCGCAAGGCTCTTTACATGGGTCGTTGACGAGCCTGTAGCTATCACGAAATAATCTGCGATGGATGAGATGTCGGTTATCTTGATCAGCTTGATGTCGATGCCCTTTCTCTCACATAATGCTTTTGCGGCAGCTCTTGCCGTTTCAAGTGTTGTCATTCATTTTCCTCCTTATTTTTCCTTGCTCTTTGCCCTTGCTCCCAGCTCTGCCATTTCATTATAGCCTGCAAAGGTATCCGGAGCTATGGTTATCTTTCTCAGTGCGAGATCCGATATTGTAAAGGACATTCCCTCCAATACGGCCTCGTCCAGATTTTTGTCTGCTATCCTGCGTATCCTGTCCACACCCTCATAATCACGGTCGGCAGAAGTAAAATCAGCTACAAAAATCACCTTTTCAAGAAGGGTCATGCCCGCCCTGCCTGTGGTATGGTAGCGGATAGCATCGATTATCTCCCTGTCTGCGATCTCAAGCTCCACCTGAACGTAAGCACTGCCTGAAATAGCGTGCCACAGCTTGGGTGAATTTTTTTCCATTTCTGTCAGCTCGATGCCTGCCCTTCGGATGAGGGACATCTGCTCAGGTCCGTCGGTCTCCTTTGTAGCGTCATGTAGTATCCCTGCAAGCTCGGCCTTTTCCACATTGGCGCCGTATTTTTTGGCAAGTCGTACCGCTTCCTTGGCTACATTTTTTGAGTGTCTGAATCGTGCGGCCTTCATTCTCTGGCTTATGATATCCTCATAATATTTAAAATTCATCTGAATCAGCTCCAAATTTCGCATTTTCCGTACATATTATAACAACAAATATCTTTTCTTTCAAGACAAACCAAATATTTTTCCCAGAAAAAAGGCTCAAACCAACACAAAAATCATCATGTCATAGAAGGAGTGCAGCACTGCCGGCACCCAGATATTCCTGCTTCTGACAAAGCAGAAGGAAAACAGCAGGCTCAGGGCAATTATTGTCACGAAGCCAAAGCGTGCAAAGCCATTAACAAAAACCCCCTCCATTATCCACTTGGGGAAGTGGATGGCAAGGAACATCAGAGAATTGAGACCTGCAGCAAGATATTGTTTCTTGTTTGTGTCAGCATACTTCATGGCGGCATTAAGGTAAAGCCCCCGGAAAACTATCTCCTCAGTAAAGCCCACAAAAAGAATTACAATAAATTGCGAGGGATGATAAGCGCTGCTCACCTCAATGGTATGGGTCCTTATCAGCTCCCCTAAAAGCACAAAGGCCGCAAGGGGCAAAGCTATCAGCAGATATTTTGAAGCGGCTTTCTTAAAGCCGAACAATTCCCTCATACCCACCAGCATATCGTCCGAAAAATGCTTTATCAGCAAGACTGCGGGCAGCGTCCACACAAGGTTCTTTATCACTCCGTCCCTCAGCAGCAAAAGGATATACTCATTGTCTGTCGCCTCTTTGAGCATGGGATTGAGCAGCATCTCAAAGACCGCCCATGCGCCGTACAGCCAGAGAGTAAAAATTCCGAGAGCTGCAAGGAGCTTTTTATTTTTTATCATCCGTCATCACTCTCACTTACTTCTGTATACAGACCCCTGCTGAGGATGTATCTCTCCACCCTGTCAGGTACAAGTCCGTTAATACTCTGACAGTTCCTGATACGCTCCCTTATCTCCGTTGACGACACAGCCATCACCCTGACATCCAGAACGGCAGTCCTTGCTCCCAGGGTCTTGAGATAATCAGAATGGGATTCAAGCCTCGTAGCGTCGTCGCCGTTTCTCGGAATAGTGCAGACCGTTGCCTTGCTGAATATCACCTCAGGGGACCTCCAGCTCTGTATGGTAAGAAATGCGTCTGCTCCGGTGATGAGAAACAGCTCATCCTCAGGGTACATTTCAGACAGGTATGTAAGAGTGTCGCAGGTATAGCTTGCGCCCTCACGCCTCAGCTCAATATCGCTGACTATAGCATTTGTCCAGCCCTCAAAGGCCAGCCTGCACATCTCAAGCCTGTGTTCGGGAGCAGCCGCTCCCCGTGCGGTCTTGAAGGGGGACACAAACGCAGGGATGATTATTGACCTGTCCAGAGCAAGGTTATCCACGATTACTCTGAGCAGGTCGATATGTCCGTTATGAATAGGGTCAAAGCTTCCCCCGAATACCGCTGTTCTCATATCCGACTCTCACCTCTTGGTCGTCTGTTATTTCTTTTTTCCGCCCCTTGCCTTTGGCAGCTCGATCTTGGGCTGCTCGGGGTTCCTGCGGAAAAGCACGAATTTTGAGCCAATCACCTGAACAACCTCGCTTTTTGTGGCAAGAGCGATTATCTCGGCTGCCTCCCTGGGAGTAATATCCGCAGTTTCCAGCACCTTGCCCTTGATAAGCTCCCTTGCCTTCAATGCGTCATCCGCCTGCTTGGTTATCTGATCGCTCATACCTCCCTTGCCCACCATCAGAATGGTATCCTCATTCATAGCAAGTGAGCGCAGGAAGGCTCTCTGTTTACTTGTCAGCATTTTCTATTCTCCTATATTATCATTTTATGTCATACTTCTTTTTGAGAATCGCAGAAAGCTCCTTGAGAGCCTTTCCTCTGTGGCTCATCACGTCCTTCTGGTTGTCGCTCAGCTCGGCAAAGGTCTTGTTGCCCTCAACAAAGAAGATCGGGTCATATCCAAAGCCGTTTTTCCCTCTCGGAGCATAGCCAATGGTGCCGTCGCATCTTCCATGTGCAAAGAGCTTCTCTCCGCTTGGAAAATAGCAGCATATTACGCACTCAAAGTGGGCGCTCCTGTCGCTGCTGCCGGACGCCATCATTTCCGAGAGAAGCTTGTTAATCTTTTCCTCGTCAGTAGCACCCTCTCCGGCGTATCTTGCAGACATAATGCCGGGTCTGCCGTCCAGTGCATCGACCACCAGCCCCGAATCATCCGCAATTGCAGGAAAGCCCGTACTTTCGCAGGCAGCCTTTGCCTTCAGCTCGGCGTTTTCCTCAAAGGTAGAGCCAGTTTCCTCTACCTCAGGCAGCTCCTTTCCAAGCTGCTGGGCTGTCTTTGCATATATTTCAAGAGGGCTGAGTATCCTGTCCAGCTCCTCTATCTTCTTTTGGTTATTGGATGCGATCACAAATAGCATAGTCATTCCATCCCTTCAATTTGCTCACAAACTTACGATTATCAGTTATCTCCCTTTTTCCACTGCTCAAACCAGTCGTCATCGGCAGCGGTTTCGGCAGCAGGTGCAGCGCTCCAGTTGTATTTTTTCTTTGCTCTGGACTGACGTTCCTCAGCACGCTTTTCCTTTTCAAGACGCTCGGCTTCCTTCTGCTTTGCAAGCTCCTCCTCAGTTGGCTGAGGCTCCTCCTGTTCTTTTGCAGAGTCTGCCTCCTGGGCAGCCTGTGCGTCCAGCATCTCCCAGATATCCGCAGTGGCGGGTCTGTGCTCCTCAGGCTCAGGCTCCTTTTCATCTTCAGGGATCTCAGGCATTTCCTCATCCTCAAGATCCTCCGCTCCGAACAGTGCCCTTGCAAACTGTTCAGGCTCAAAGGGCTGCAGGTCATCGATCTGCTCGCCTACGCCTATAAACTTGACCGGAACATCGAGTTCCTCACGGATAGCAAGGACTACTCCTCCCTTTGCGGTACCGTCCAGCTTGGTAAGGACAATACCGGTTATGCCTGCGGCATTCTTAAACTCCTTGGTCTGATTGACAGCATTCTGTCCGGTAGTAGCATCAAGGACAAGGAGCACCTCCTTATCAGCATCAGGCAGTTCTCTGTCAATGATCCTGTTTATCTTTTCCAGCTCTGCCATCAGGTTTTTCTTATTGTGGAGACGGCCTGCGGTATCGGCGATGATAATATCGCTGCCCCTTGCCTTTGCAGATGAGATAGCGTCAAACACTACTGCCGCAGGGTCTGAGCCTTCATTCTGCTTTATCAGGTCTGCCCCTGCACGTTCTGACCAGATAGCAAGCTGATCTATAGCCGCCGCACGGAAGGTATCCGCCGCCGCAAGAGTGACTCTCTTTCCTTCTCTGACAAAGCGGGCTGCCATCTTGCCGATGGTGGTAGTTTTGCCTACTCCGTTTACACCTATGACAAGTATCACTGAGGGCTTAGTATTGACCTGCAGCTCCTGACCACCCTTGAGCATTTCGGTGATGACCTCAGCCAGGAGACGGTTGATCTCCTTTGGGTCAGTGATGCCCTGCTGCTTGACTCTCGTTTTAAGCTCGTCGCATATCTTTTCAGAGGTCGATATGCCCACATCGCCCATTACAAGAAGCTCCTCCAGCTCCTCAAAAAGCTCGTCATCTATCTTCGTAAAGGACTTCAGCATCATGTCTATCCTGCCAAAAATGGCATCTCTGGTTTTCTTTAGTCCTTCCTTTATCCTGCTGAATATACCCATGTTAATCTCCTCCTGTTTTTTATGAGGCACTCATGGACCGACGGGTGCCCTCCTCGTTCCCGAAGAGAACTATGATCCTGAAAGATTCTTTTCTATATCGGAGGTCTGCAGCTGCAGAAGCTTTGAGATGCCCCTGTCCTGCATTGTGACTCCGTAAAGAACGTCAGCCTCCTCCATGGTGCCCCTACGGTGAGTGATGCATATAAACTGTGTATTTGCATTCATCCTTCTCAGATATGCAGCAAAGCGATACACATTAACATCGTCAAGAGCAGCCTCTATCTCATCCATGACGCAAAACGGCGAAGGACTTACCTTCATTATCGCAAAGTAAAGAGCGATAGCTACAAGTGCCTTTTCACCTCCGGAGAGCAGCTCTATGTGAGAAACTATCTTTCCGGGAGGCTCCACAGAGATATCTATGCCCGTAGTCAGGATGTTTTCAGGGTCGGACAGCGACAGCGACGCCTTGCCACCACCGAATAGCTCCACAAACGTGGATGAAAAGCATGAGCTTATCAGCTTGAATCGCTCAATGAAGATTTCTCTCATCTGCTTTGTCAGCTCGTTTATAAGCCTTATCAGCTCCGACTTGGACTTTTCCACGTCACCGACCTGCACCTTCATAAACTCGTACTGCTCGCTTACTTCCTTATACTCCTCTATAGCTCCCACGTTTACGCTGCCAAGGGCTCGTATCTTCTGCTTCAGCTCTGCAAGCCTGCGCTGAGCCTTGCCCTGATCCTTCACATCCGCCGCTGCCTTTTCCGCTTCACGCCTTGTCAGCTCATATTCCTCCCAGAGCTTGCCGTTGATCTCATCATACTGCTTTTGCAGGCTGTCACGGCGCTCCTGCAGTCTGACAAGCTCGGCGCTTATGCCCTCACGCTCGGCGGTCTTGTCACGCTCTGTTTTTCTCAGCTCGGCAGAACGCTTTTCAAGCTCCATCCTGTCTGCGTTCAGCTTTTCTATCTGCCCGCTGAAGCCTTCAGTCTTTTCACGCAGAGCTTTGCTTTCAGCCTCAAGGGATGCGATAACCTTCTTTATATCCTCATTTTTTTGTGCAAGCTCCTTGATCTCAGCCTCGCACTGTTTCATAGCCTGCTCATCATCTGAGACCCTCGCCTCTGCATCCAGAATGTAGCTCTGAGCTGCAGAAATATCCTTTTCACAGGTCAATACGGCGATCCGCAGCTCCTGTATCTTCTCATTGAGACCCTCACGCTTTTTGGCAGTTTCGTTTTTTGAGCCGGAGAGCACCTGAACAAGCTCCTCGTTTTTGCTTTTCTTTACGGTACACTCATCATAGCGCCTGCGGGCATCGTTCATAGTACGGGTAAGCTCATCAAGACGCTTAACATTCTCCTGCCGCTCCCTGACGCTCTCCTCATAGGATGACCTTATGTTGTCAAGCTCCGCCTTACGGCTCTTGATCTCGGCCTCTATCTTTATCCGGCTTTCATTGATCCTTGTAAGCTCCTTGCGGCACTGCTCGGCACTCTGCAGCAAGGCAGAAAGAGCGTTTCGTGAGCTTTGCCACCTGCTCTGGGCATCCTCGGCATCGGTCAAAAGCTTCTGAGCCTTTTCCCTGATCTTGCCTATTTCCGAAGCCCTGCTGAGCAGACCTGTGTTTTTGGCAAGAGAACCGCCCGTCAGAGATCCTCCTGTATTGACCACCTGACCGTCGAGAGTGACCACCCTGAAACGGTAGGAATATCTCCTTGCTATCTCGGTAGCGCTGTCAAGATCCTTTGCCACCACTATCCTGCCAAGCAGGTTATACAATATGCCGTTATACCTTTCCTCACAGGTACACAGAGAGGACGCAATTCCTACAAAGCCGTCACAGCTCTCCAGACCGTTTTCGTTCAGCTCCCTGCCCTTTATGGTGGTCATGGGAAGAAATGTAGCACGGCCGCCGTCATGGCTTTTGAGGAAGGCAATGGCTCTTTTTGCGTCAGAGTCGGTTTCGGTGACGATATTCTGCACCGCACCGCCCAAGGCTATTTCGATAGCCACGCTGTATTCCGACGAGGTCTTTATGACTCTTGAGACAGGTCCGTGTATGCCCTTGAGGGAGCCTGCCCTGCTCTCCTTCATAACAAGCTTTACACTGTGCTGGAAGCCCTCCAGATTGCGTTCCAGATCCTCAAGGGTCTTTGCCTTGCCAAAAAGCCTGTCGCTTTCAAGCCTGAGACTATCCGACTCAGCCTTTATTTTTTCACTCTGCTCCTGAGACTTTAAAACCGACTTTTCCAGTGCGACCAGCTCCTTCTGCTTTGCATTGTACTGATCGGCATTTTTCAGCAGCATATCATTATATTCTGAAATTATGTTTTCAAGGGTCCCCATCTGGGACTTCCTTGCCTTTATGTTGTTTTCCACCACCTCTGACCTTCCTGTTATGTCGGTGATGGATGCTGAGGCTGTCATATATTTGATCTTTTCTTCTGCAGCTTCTCCCGACAGCTTGCGGATCAGCTCGTTTATCTCGTCAAGTCTTTCATTGGAGCTGCTCTCGTCAGTTCTCAGAGATTCCAGCAGCTTTGAATTCAGCTCCAGCTCCGATTTCTTCTGCTTGAGAGTATTCTCGCTTCCGATAATATAATCCTGCTTTTTCTTTATTTCAGCCCTGATATCCACGCCGGAACGCTTATACTCTTCAATGCGGATACGGCTGCGCTCTGCGGCATTCTCGTTGTGGAGAATGTCGTTTTGTAAAACGGATATCTCCGAACGCTTTGCTGCCACCTGCTCGTCAGATGCGGAAATACTCCTTCTCAGCTCCTCAATGCGGGACCCTGAGCTGCTCTGCTCCTGATATATTCTCTCGCTCTCGCCGCAGATAGCCTCAAGCTCCCTTCCTATATCATTGTACTGTGCCTGGGCAACAGCAAGCTTATCAGCCTGCTCCCTTATCTGCATTGAGGATTTATCGAGAGCCTTGAGCCAGAGTGCGATCTCCAGGCCCCGCTTTTCCTCCGCATAGCCCAGATATGCCCTTGCCTTTTCGGATTGTATCCTCAGTGGCTCGACCCTGCTCTCCAGCGAAAACAGATTGTCCCTGAGCCTCACAAGATTTTCCTCTGTCCTGTCGAGACGTCTCTCAGCCTCAGCCTTTTTATAACGGAAACGGGATATGCCCGCTGCCTCCTCAAATATTTCACGTCTGTCCTCGCTCTTGGTGGAAACTATTGAGTCTATCTTGCCCTGACCTATCATCGAATAGCCGTCACGGCCAAGACCCGTATCCATAAAGAGCTCGTGTATATCCTGCAGTCTCACATTTGTATTGTTTATCAGATACTCACTGTTACCTGAGCGGTAAAACCGCCTTGTGACCGCCACCTCATCACCATCGTACTGCAGCGTCCTGTCTGAATTGTCTATTGACAGTGTAACCTGTGCATAGCCGGTCTTTTTGCGCTGCTGTGTTCCGTTGAAAATGACGTCCTCCATCCTGGAGCATCTCAGGGCCTTGGCTGACTGCTCACCAAGCACCCATCTTATAGCATCGCTGATATTGCTTTTTCCGCTTCCGTTGGGGCCCACCACTGCGGTGATACCGTTAGTAAAATCCAGCTTTGTCCTGTCGGGAAACGTCTTAAAGCCCTGCAGCTCAAGTCCTTTTAATTTCATCTTTTATCCCTTCATTGCGGCACTTCCTGCGCCACTCATTGATATCCCTCAAGGCTTATGAGGGGTCACTCTCACCTCATATTTTGAGAGAGAGTCGTCACGGCAGACAGTAGGTATAACACCGAGTTCTCTCAGCCGGGCGATGTTTGAATGTCTCTGCCCGATAAACCGTGAGACCGACTGCGCAGAAACATAAAAGTCCGCAGCTCCCGCTGTTATCCCTGCTTCCTCCATAGCCTTTATTGCATTTGAATACATGATCTCGCTCTCGCACAGCTCACGGAACGCCGGATGATATGCTCCCGCCGCCATGCTGTCCCTCAGGCTGCCGCTGTCGTGCAGTCCAAGTCTTATGACGCTTATGCCGCTCTTCTCAAAGATCGACAGCAGCTCCGCACACAACGGCACTGCCTCCTCCAACGCTTCAGGCTGGTATTTGCCCTCTTCATAAAGCTCATAAAGCTCCGTTCCCCTGAGCACTATGGTAGGATAGATCCTCACTGTGTCGGGTCTGAGCTGTGCAATTCTGCGGGCGGTCTCAATGTCCGTCTCATAGCTGCTCCCGTAAAGCCCTGTCATCATCTGCAGCCCAAGGGAGAAGTCCTTCTCCTTTATGAGACGTGACGCCTCTGCCACATCCTGTGAGGTATGTCCCCTTCGGTTCATTTCCAGCACCCGGTCAGACATACTCTGGGCTCCAAGCTCAATGGAGGTCACCCCATAGTCCTTGAGCAGGTCCAGCACCTCATTGTCTATGGCGTCAGGCCTTGTAGAAATGCGTATTCCATAAAACTCGCCTGTTTTGACAAAGGGCGAAGCAGCCTCCAGCAGGCTTGTCATGTATTCTCTTTCAATGGCGGTAAAGCTTCCGCCAAAAAACGCTATCTCAGCGCTGCGGGTATTTTCACCCAAAGATACCCTGGCTGTCTCCACGGCATTTACCACATCCTCAGCTGTAGGCTGATATGATTTGCCCGTTATCTGCCGCTGATTGCAGAAGGTGCAGGCATGGGGACAACCATTATGGGGCACAAACAATGCAACATTTGAATGCTTCAATATCCCATCAACTCCAAAGCTTCTCTGGCGGCCTGCTGCTCGGCTTCCTTCTTGCTCCTTCCGCCGCCTCGTCCTATCACGTTATTGTTAAGGTGCACCTCCACATAGAAATGTTTATCATGGTCAGGTCCTTCCTCACCTGTAAGCACATAGGAAAGGTGCTCCTCAGGATTCTTTTGTATTATCTCCTGCAGGGTCGTCTTGTAATCCTTGAATGCCCTTGGACGGGGATTCTTCATCTCGTTTTCGATGAATCTCAGTATAAACTTTCTTGCCTGATCCATTCCGCCGTCGAGATAGATCGAAGCTATTATGGCTTCAAAGGCATCAGCAAGAATAGACGGTCTCTCATTGCCCTTGAGGTTTCTCTCTCCCCTGCTGAGTCTGAGATAGTCGCCTACTCCCAGGGACTTTGAAAACCTGCACAGACTTTTTTCGCACACCAGGGCCGCCCTGAGCTTTGAAAGCTCGCCCTCAGGAAGATCAGGGCAGTTCCTGTAGATATAGTCAGACACCACCACGCTCAGCACCGAATCTCCCAGGAATTCCAATCGCTCGTTGCTGCACACTCCGTGCCTTACCTCGTTTGCATAGGAGGAATGAGTGAGGGCGTTTTCCAGGAACGATATGTTTTTGTAGTGATAGCCTATCCTTTTTTCAAGCTCGTTCATTTATCAGAGGTCGCCTCTTTTCCTTCCTTTTTCAGCTTTTCAAGATTGTCCGCTATCTTGCCTGTAACGTTTGTTTCCGCATAATCCATTGCTGATTTCATTGCAGTTATCATTGTCTCTGCCTTTGCACTGCCATGGGTCTTGAGCACAGGCCTTGCGGCTCCCATGATGGGTGCGGCGCCGTACTGGTTGTAATCAAAATACTGCTTCAGCTCATATATATCCTTTTTGATAAGACCCGCAGCGATCTTGGTCTTGAGATTCTTGAGGAACATAGCCTTGATCTTCTTCATAAGCTCCTTGGCAACACCCTCATACATTTTGAGAATGACATTTCCCGTAAAGCCGTCAGCCACAATAACATCGCACACGCCCGCAGGAATGTCCCTTGCCTCGATGTTGCCTATGAAATTAAGACCGGACTTTTTAAGGAGCCTGAAGGCCTCATGCTGCAGCTCTCCGCCCTTGTGATCCTCTGTGCCCACGTTTGCAAGAGCGACGCGGGGGTTTTTGATGTTGAGGACGTTTTCAACATAAGCAGCGCCCATGATGCCAAACTGTAGCAGCATCTCAGGACGAACCTCCACGTTTGCACCGCTGTCGATAAGAAGACACGGGCCTGTAGATGTAGGCATTACCGGCGCAAACGCAGGACGCTTAACTCCCTTGATGCGCTTGACGATAAGGGTAGCTCCCATAATCAATGCGCCGCTGTTGCCTGCAGAAAGGAATGCGTCTCCCTCGCCCTCAGAAAGCAGCTTCAGACCTACTGCCATAGAGGACTCGTTCTTGGACTTCATTATCTCTCCTGCATCCTCGTCCATCGAAATGATGTCAGGGGCGTGATGAAGCACCATTCCCTCAAGAGAAATAGAATGCTCCTTTGCGGTTTTCTCAATGATCTCCTGATTACCCACCAGTCCTACTGTGAGTCCTTCATATTTATCAAGGCAAAGCCGGCAGCCTTTTATTATTTCAAGGGGTGCATTGTCTCCTCCGAATGCATCTACCAAAACCTTCATGTTCATTACTCTCCTTGTCTGTATTATTTCAAGTGTCTCTCGATGAATGGTTCAAGAGCCTCAAGCGATCTTTGTGCATATGCTGCGGCTCTCATTCTCTTGTCTCTGATCTGCTCCGTCAGCGGAGGCAGTATGCCAAGGTTGGCTCCCATGGGCTGAAAATCCACAACAGAGCTGTCGGAAATATAACGTGACAAAGCGCCTATCATGGTCTCTGCAGGCAGTGTAACTGTTTCCTCGCCTTTTGAGCGTTTTACTGCGTTTATGCCCGCCATCATGCCTGAGGATGCGCTCTCCATATAGCCTTCAACTCCGGTCATCTGCCCGGCAAAGAACAGCTCCGGCCTTGTCCTCATGGAATAGCTGCTGTCAAGAAGCCTGGGAGAATCAAGGAAGGTGTTCCTGTGCATCACCCCATACCGGACAAACTCCGCATTCTTCAGGGCGGGGATCATGCCAAAAACCCTCTTTTGCTCCGGGAACCTAAGATTTGTCTGGAAGCCCACCAGATTATACATTGTCCTGTCCTGATTTTCACTGCGCAGCTGCAGCACCGCCCAGGGTCTGTGACCTGTTCTGGGATCTCTGAGTCCTACCGGCTTCATCGGCCCGAAGCGCAT
This sequence comes from uncultured Ruminococcus sp., assembly GCA_902768825.1. Taxonomy (GTDB): domain Bacteria; phylum Bacillota; class Clostridia; order Oscillospirales; family Acutalibacteraceae; genus UBA1213. The sequence continues at coordinate 70,015 of CACXMR010000005.1, read as the reverse complement.
GGTGTCAAGTCCCCTCTGGGCAAGTATCTCAATGGGCATACAGCCTTCATACACCTTTGGGTTCTGGACATCCACATCGTGTCTCGGCGCTCTTTCAGCGCTGACAAGCGCTGCATGGAAGCTCTCATATTCATCCTTGCTCAGGGGGCAGTTGATATATGCGTCATCACCGCCCTTATCATATCTTGAGGCGGTAAAGGCGCAGTCCATATCTATGCTTTCCGCCGTGACGATAGGTGCCGCCGCATCGAAGAAATGCAGAGAAGCTCCGCACAGCAGGGATATCCTGTCTGCCAGGGCGTCGCTGGTGAGGGGGCCTGTCGCCACAACAGTTACACTGTCTGAGGGTATCTCAGTCACCTCACAGCTGATAAGCTCTATCAGAGGTTCCCGCCTTATGCAGTCGGTGACCATTGCCGAAAACCTTTCCCTATCTACAGCAAGAGCGCCTCCCGCAGGAACACTGCACCTGTCGGCACACTCCATCAGCAAAGAACCTATCCTGCGCATTTCCTCCTTGAGCAGCCCCGCCGCACTTTCGACCCTTGCAGCCTTGAGTGAATTTGAGCATATCAGCTCGCAAAGATCCTTGCTCTTATGGGCGGGCGTCATCTTCACAGGCTTCATTTCAAAGAGTCTGACCCTGACCCCTCGCTTAGCTATCTGCCAGGCCGCCTCGCACCCTGCAAGACCGGCGCCCAGCACGTTGACATACACCAAAAACCACCTCAGCTTCCCTGATCCTTCACCTGCCTCAGCACTGCAAAAGCAAGTGTCTATTCGTTTAATTTTATCATACTTTGGTGCTGATATCAAGTAAAATAGCCCATTAGTTTGAATATTACTTGCAAATAGCTCCGATCTGCCCAAAAGCACAAAAAGTCCGGGTCATCTACTGATCCGGACGTATAATAATACTATATCATTCCTTGTCGGGCCCCTGTCCCGAACCCTGCCAAGGGGCTTCTCGCCCATGTCGGGACCCTGTCCCGAACCCTGCCAAGGGGCTACTCGCCCCTTGGAACCCTCGGCAGGAACGCAGTCCCTGCACCCGTCATAAAAAAACACTGACTAACTCGGCTGCTCATATCGCATAGTCAGGTTCAATGATTCCTAAAGCTTTATATCCTGCTTCAGACGTGATATGATCTTTTTTTCAAGCCTCGAAATATACGACTGTGATATTCCGAGAATGTCAGCCACCTGCTTCTGAGTGTGGGGCTTTTTCCCGTTGAGACCAAATCGCAGCTCCATTATGGTCAGTTCTCTCCTGTTGAGCCTGCTCACAGCCTTCATAAGCTGTGCCTGCTCTGATTCCTGCTCCAGACGCTGATTCACCTCGTTGGCGTCGCTGCCGAGAATATCCGAGATCAGCAGCTCGTTGCCGTCCCAGTCCACGTTAAGCGGCTCGTCAATGGATATCTCATTTTTCTGCTGAGAGCACTTCCGGAAATACATGAGTATCTCATTTTCAATGCACCTTGAGGCGTAGGTTGCAAGCTTGATATTCCTTGATGGGCAAAAGGTGTTTACAGCCTTTATCAGCCCTATTGTCCCTATAGAGATCAGGTCCTCCACACTGGCAGCCGGCGTTTCAAATTTTTTGGCTATATAGACCACCAGCCTGAGGTTGTGAGTGATCAGGGGTTCTCTTGCCTTCTCGTCTCCTTTTTCGATACGTCTTATTATTTCTGCTTCCTCGTCGCTTCTGAGGGGCGGCGGCAGAGTTTCGGGGCCGTTTATGTAATATATCCCCTCTGAGCCACCCTTTATCATCCCGACTGCCGACAAACCCGATAGTATCTTATCCGAAATCGCAAAGAAACCCTTCAAAAGCTTAACTCCCCTTCATAATAAGCTCCGCAGGAACAATCGCATCGCACCCGTCAGAAAGATCATTCCCACTGCTCAGAGCCAAATAAGCCCTGACGCTGATCCTTTTTCCTCCTGAAATTATTATCACCTCCTCTGGTCTGAACGCCGGAAGCAGTCCCTTGCCACCCACAGAGGAATAAGGGACCATGCGTAGATTTGTATGAGTGCCGCAGTCCCCCTCAGGATAGCTCCCAAAGCCGGACAGGTCGGAAAACAGCCTGTTGCTCCCCACAATCACCAGTTCGCCGGAAAACGGCTCCCTGAGTGTGCTGCCGGTATCTGCGATGCCTGAAGCTTCTACGGTTTTTCCTCTGTTGCTCACGATGACACGGCATTTGCTGCCCTTGACACCCTTTGCCCTGAGCCTGTCAAAAAGCCTCAGAGCAAGATAGCACATAAGTGTCAGTGCAATAAGGGCAAAGGGCGAGATGCCGATATAAACGCAGTTGTTTTTCACAGTAAGACCCTTTGGTGATGCCAGGGCAAGTATTGCGCTCATCATTCCGCAATATGTAAAGCTCACCGCAAAAAGCAGCAGGGATGTCCTCAGATAGCCCTTGACGCTCATGGGAAGAAACGCCGCAGCGGTTATCAGCATTGCCTCGGAAATGCTTATCATCAGTGACACGGCAAAGGGAGCAGGAGGCAGCAGCACCGCAAAGGACCCTATTCCTCCCACCAATGCTCCCGCCACCAGCCTGCGGCGCCTGACAGTGAGAGATGTGAGACGTTTTACCGAAAGGAGCATAACATAGTCAACGATAAAATTCACACAGAAAAGAACATCCGCATACACTGTCGTTTTCAAGCATATCCTCCTTTGGACGCTTTTATTATCTCACACAGCCGCCGCAGAAATTGTCACAGTCTGCACAGCGCAGACCTGTTTGCTATGTTCCCAGACCGAAGCTCACAGCAAGAGCCTCATCCACCTTATACATATCAGTGCTGTTCAGCGTCCCCATTTTTTCCTTCAGCCTTCTCTTGTCTATCGTCCTTATCTGTTCCAGCAGTACCACTGAATCCTTTGACAGGCCGCTGTTGTCTGCATAAAGCCTTATGTGGGTCGGCAGCTTTGCCTTTGATTCCCGACTCGTTATCGCCGCAGCAATTACCGTGGGACTGAACCTGTTGCCCACATCATTCTGTATGATAAGAACGGGTCTTATCCCACCCTGCTCCGAGCCTACAACAGGACTCAGATCTGCATAGTAGATGTCGCCTCGCCTGATGTTCATATCCTTTTCACGCTCCGAATTTTTATTTGCGGCTGACCGCCAAGCGATGTGTCGATATCAATATTCTTTCCACCCAAAAGCGGGTTTAATCATTGCTTATCATCATCAACACATTATATTTTATTCCCGTGATAGATATTTTGTGAGTCTCCGTCCTCCTGCTGTCAATAGTTCTGTTGTTTATGTATTCATGCCTTTGTATTTCTCGTCAGTTGTATTATTCCCGGTGCCTGCCGAATCAAAGCAATGACATAGTAAAATATATGCCCGCCCTCATGCTTTAATGCATAGGACAGGCATCTTTGTTTTGATTATCACCCAATGGGTGCGTTTGCGCCGCCTCTCGTCGGCAGGATAATGTTATGTGGGCACCCCCTGCCGACATGAAGCATGGAGTGTTTCGCTCTCTGCGGAGAGCGAGTCAGAAGGTACTTTTGCGAAAAAGACCCTCCTGACAACCACCGAAAACGAATTTTCACCGAAAATGAACTTTATTAAATGGGGAGTTTCACGGATTCATGTGATAATTCTTTAGCATCCCGATCCAGTCCTCAGGCGCACTTTTCAGCACTATCTTTTCATGGGTCAGTGGATGTATGAGAGCAAGCTCACTGCAGTGCAGGCACTGCCGCTCAAATATCTCCCTGCTCCCTCCATAAAGCTCATCTCCTGCAAGGGGATGGCCAATGCTTGCCATGTGTGTCCTGATCTGATGGGTCCTGCCAGTCTCCAGCTCCAGCTCAAGCAGGGTATGTCCCCGGCACTGCTCTATGGGTGAGTAATGAGTCACTGCCCTGACTCCTCCCTCTCCTACCTGACGCTCCATCAGACTTCCGGGCCGCAGCATTATGGGAGCGTCAACCGTGCCCCCTTCAGTGATCACACCTTCGCAGAGGGCAGTATACTTTTTCTCGGTATTATTTGCAAGGAAAGCGTGGGCAAAGCTGCTCTTAGCAGCCAAAACAAGCCCTGAGGTATCACGGTCAAGACGGTTCACCGGCCGGAAGGTGCAGTTTTCACCCTTGCCCGCAAGATAATATATGGCGCCGTTTGCAAGGGTATCCCTCTGGTGGTTCCTCACCGGATGCACAGGCATAAAAGGCGGCTTGTTAAACACTATCATGGTGCTGTCCTCATAAACAATATCAAGGGGCAGCTCCACCGGCTCTATATCGCTGTCATCCTCAGGAAAGCAAAGGCATATCACATCCCCTGCCCGCAGCAGATCAATGCTCCTGACAGTTCTGCCACCCACGGTCATGCCCTTATCGACTCTTTTGAGCTTTGCAAGCAGTCTTGCCGAGACTCCGCAGTGCTTTCTGAGGAAGGCTCTTACAGTGATCCCGTCAAGCTCCTCCCCTACAACAAATTCAGGCACAGCCTCACCCCCTCAAAGCTCAAGAAGCTCCACGAGATTCCCTATCCGATAATCGCACAGCTCGTGTGGGAGACTTATTTTTCCCTTTGGATCATAGATGCAGGTATCAAGACCAGCGTTCCTGCCGCCCTTCATGTCAGAGGTCAGGGAATCCCCAACAACCAATATCCTTTTCGTGTCCTTTTCGGGGATATCATCAAGCACCATCCTGAAATATTCCGCCGAGGGCTTCTGCACGCCCATGGCATCCGAAATGTATTCCTTTCGCACATATCTCCAAAGCTCTGCAATTGCAAACCGACTCTCCTGTACAGGCTTCAGTCCGTTGGTGATAATGTATATCTCAAACCGCTTTGAGAGCTTCTCCAGCGCTTCCCTTGCGCCGTCGATCAAAACCGCCTGTTCTCCCAGTCTTTTCACATACTGTCCTGCCAAGGCTTCACATTCCTCTTCTCCTTTTCCAAGCTCCGAAAAGCACTGCTCCAGCATCTCCCTGAACCTTCTTACCCTCAGCTCAGCTCTTGTGATCTGCCCGATCTCGAATTTCTTCCAGAGCGCAGCATTAATCCTGCTGAAGCATTCGTTCACCTCTTCAGTAAACTCATAGCCATAATCTGTCAGAGCGTTTTTGAGAGCCTCATGCTCGCATTTCGGAAAGTCAAAGATAGTGTCGTCCGCATCCATCAGTAATGTCGTATATTTCATGTGTGTCCCTCCTGTCAAAAACATTATAACCTACATGAGTTTTTCTTTCAACTGCCAATTGATAAGCAGTGGAAATCCGGCGCCACATTGTGACAAAGATATCCGCTTCCCAAGGGTATAATGATCTCATCAAAACTAAAGATGGGGTGGTTCGTTTGAAGTTCAGGGAGCTTGCAGCAAGGTACTCTGTCCGCAACATCCTGCAAAACACCGGTGCACGAAAGCTTTTCTTTCAGCTCACCTGCTTCGGCTGCGGGTTCATTTCGTCTGGCGGCAGGATCTTCGGCACCTATTCGCCCTTCGGGGTATCGGTGGTCTCGGCAGTCCCCTTCAAGGGTATGCTGTCTGCGGTCATCGGCTCCACAGCAGGCTATATCATTCTGGGAGGGCGGGCAGGCAGCTTTCGTTATATCGCAGCCATGCTTGCAGCGGCGGCTATCCGCTGGACACTCAACGACATCAAAAGCATCAGCCGGCACTGCGTCTTTGCCGGGGCTGTGTCATTTGTGCCAACGTTTGCTACTGGTCTTGCCGCCCTGAGCGTCACAGGAGTAAGCCCGCAGATCATCTTCCGGTTTTTCCTTGAAGCCCTCATCGGAGGTGTGGCAGCATATTTCTTTGCAAGGGCAGTGGTGATCCTCCACGGCACAAAAAGTCTCGGGATGCTGCTCACCCAGGAGGTGTCCTGTCTGGTGCTCAGCGGGTGCATATTTATCCTGGCCCTGTCCGGGATCACCCTCGGCCCTGTCTCTGTGGGCAGAATAGCCGCCATACTCTGCATTCTGTTAGCCTCACGCTTCGGCAGCACCGGAGGCGGAGCAGTTGCCGGCATTTCCACAGGCATAGTGCTGAGCCTTGCCGACCCATCGCTATACTTTATCGGAGCCGCTTATGCCTTGGGCGGCCTGATGAGCGGGATATTCTCCCAGGCAGGGAGAATCGTCCAATGTCTGATATTCACCGCCAGCGTCATTCTCATATCCTTCCAGGGCGAAACACTGGCAACGACCCTCACTATGGTCTATGAGTGTGCCATAACCTCCGTGATCTTCGTTATCCTGCCTAAAAACACGGGCAACTTTATTTCGGCAGTCTTTTCCTCCTCAGGCAGAGACGAAAACTGCGAAGGACTCAGGCGCTCAATAATCATGCGTCTGGATTTTGCCTCAAAGGCTCTCTCCGATGTATCGGTTGACGTGGAGGAGGTAGCCGAAAAGCTGTCAAGGATAGTCACTCCCACCCTTGACAGCGTTTATGAAAGGGCGGTAGACAACACCTGCAAAAGGTGCGGCCTGAAGGTCTTTTGCTGGGAGCACAAGGACGGGGTTTCCATCGAATCCTTTCAGACGGTGACAGACAGGCTGATCGGCAGCGGAAGGATCAAACCTGAGGATTTCTGTGAGGACTTCAGGAGAAAATGCTGCAGGTGTGCGGAAATGGCAAGGGCGGTCAACCGGAGCTATCAGAATTATCTTGCTTCGGAGGCTGCTTCAAAGAGAGTGGATGAGGTGCGTTCCGTGGTGGCGGGACAGTTCTGCGGGCTGGGAGACATACTCGAGGAGATGGCCGATGAATACGAAAACTACATCTTTTTTGACAATGAGCTGTCTGACAGGATTTCCGTAAAGCTCAAAGAGCTGGGGCTGGTGCCTACAGACGTGAGCTGCCGGGTGGACCATCTGGGAAGAATGACCGTCGAGGCGGAAATATATGACGATGACCGCAAAAAAATAAAGGCTGCTCTCCTGCTCCATGAGATATCAAAAATCTGCGGCAGACACTTTGAGTCACCGTCTGTGACGGTTGCCTTCGGAAGGTGCAGGATACTGCTATGTGAACGCCCTGTCTATGACGTGGAAATCGCTTCGAGCCAGCACATCTGCGGAAGCGGACTTCTTTCCGGCGACAACCTCAGATATTTTGATGACGGAACAGGCAGGATGATAACGGTGCTGAGCGACGGCATGGGAACAGGCGGCAGGGCTGCGGTAGACGGCGGCATGGCAGTCAGCATTATCTCAAAGCTCATAAAGGCAGGGCTTGGCTTTGACTGCTCTCTGAAGGTAGTAAACTCTGCTTTGCTGGTAAAATCCGAGGACGAATCCCTTGCGACACTGGATCTTGTTGCCATTGATCTTTACACGGGGAACGTAGACTTTATGAAAGCGGGAGCGGCAGTATCCTTCATACGCAAGGAGGGCGAGATGTACCGGGTGGAAACCCCCTCTCTTCCCATAGGGATACTGCCGGATGTGGAGTTTACCTGCACAGAGGACACGCTGCACCCGGAGGACATCATTGTGATGGTATCAGACGGGGCAATAGCCGGAGGTGATGAGTGGATAGAACGAATAATAATGAAATGGAGCGATGACAAGGATATGCAGGAGCTTGCCCACCTGATAAACGACGAAGCTACCGCAAGGAGAGAGGACGGACACGACGACGACATCACTGTGATAGCAATGCGCATCCTCAGCGCCGGATATGAAGCTGAAGCCGCAGCATGAGGTCACTTTTGGAATAAGTGCAAAAGGCAAAAGCTCCTCACCTGGCAGCCTGTAACCTGAATCCGTTAAACTCCCCAAAGAATAAAGTTTGCTTTCTGTGAAAATTCGTTTTCGGTGGTTGTCAGGAGGGACTTTTTCGCAAAAGTCCCTCCTGACTCGCTCTCCGCAGAGAGCGAAACACTCTATGCTTCAAGCCCTGCTGACAGTTCATACAGAATCACCCAGGTGTAATAGTGTTTCACTGATTGATGTGTAATAAATAATTGACTTTCATGGATAATTACTGTATAATATAACATAACCACAATATTACTAACGGAGGTTAAACTTATGAAATATGTATGTCAGATCTGCGGATATGTTTATGAGCCGGTAAACGGCGATCCCGACAACGGTATTGCTGAAGGTACACCCTTTGAGGATATCCCCGATGATTGGACCTGCCCTCTTTGCGGCGTCGGCAAGGAAAACTTTGCTCCGGAGGAGTAATTGGTCACAGAATAGTTATTTAATTTTTCAAGGAGGGAACCTTGTGTTTCCTCCTTGATCTTTTAAGGAAACAGAGAAATGGATATAAAAGAAAGACTCCGTGAGTGGAACGGAAAAAGATACTATTCACTGGACTGCTACCTGAAAAAGACCTTTGGCAAAAAGCTTTACAAGCTGTCCCTCAGCGGCGGCATGACCTGCCCGAACCGTGACGGCACAATATCTACTGGCGGGTGCATTTTTTGCAGTCAGGGCGGATCAGGAGAGTTTGCACCGAGCCCCACCCGGAGCATGGATGAGCAGATAGAGGCTGCAAAGTCCCTGGTCAGCCGGAAAGCCGACGGCTCGGGGCATATCGCATACTTTCAGGCATTCACTAATACCTATGCTCCTGTCAGCCGGCTGAGAGATCTGTTTTTTCCTGTGATAAGACGGGATGACATCGATGTGCTGTCCATCGCCACAAGGCCTGACTGCCTCGAGGATGACAAGCTGCGGCTGATAGAAGAGCTTGTCAGGATAAAGCCCGTGTGGATAGAGCTGGGGCTTCAGACCATACACGAAAAGACCGCCCGCCTGATCAACAGAGGCTATGAGCTGCCCTGCTTTGACAGTGCGCTTAAAAGCCTGAAAAGCATCGGTGCCGGCGTCATAGTACATACCATTGCGGGCCTGCCCCATGAGACCCGTAAAGAAATGCTGGAGACCGTGCGCTATGTGGGACAGATGGGCGCAGACGGAATCAAGCTGCAGCTTTTGCATATCCTTAGGGGCACAAGGCTGGAAGCACTCTACGAAAGCGGTCAGGTCAGCGCCATGAGGGAAGATGAATATGTTTCTCTCATTGCGGAGATGATAGGAAATCTCCCTCCTGAAACGGTCATTCACCGACTGACAGGAGACGGAGACAAGCGCCTGCTGATCGCCCCACTATGGAGCCTTGACAAGCTGCACGTCCTAAACTCCATCAACCACGAGCTGAGGGTAAGGGATATCATTCAGGGAAGCCTTTTGTAATATCGGGCAAATATTTACAAAATTGAAACCTCACTGCAGGTTTACAAATTCTTCCAATGTGGTATAATAGTTCTTATAGAGTATCAAATAATGCAAATATTATTAAATAAATCACAGTTTTGAATTCAGAAAATCGGAGATGATAATATTGATAAGAGATGATTTCTTTAACGTAACGCCCGAACTCGTAGATCTTAGCAGGCTGTGCGAGACTCAGGGAAAAATAGACAAAAACCTTTATTCACAATATGACGTAAAGCGAGGTCTGCGTGACATCAACGGCAAGGGCGTCCTTGCCGGACTGACAGAGATATCCGAGATATGCTCAAGCAAGATCGTAAACGGAGAATCAAAGCCCTGTGACGGCAAGCTCTATTACAGGGGTGTTGACGTTGAGGATATCGTCAAGGGCTTTATCCATGATGACCGTTTCGGCTTTGAAGAGGTAGTCTATCTGCTTATGTTCGGAAAGCTCCCCACCGCTGACCAGTATGAGCAGATAAAGAGAATTCTTGCAAAATACCGCAATCTCCCCCATTATTTCACCAGAGACGTGATTCTGAAGGCTCCCAGCAAGGATATGATGAACGCTCTTGCAAGATGCGTCCTGACCCTCTACTCCTACGATCCCAACGCAGATGATACCTGGCTGCCCAATGTACTGCGTCAATGCCTGGAGCTTATCGCCATCTTCCCTGTGGTTTCCGTATACAGCTATCAGGCTTTCATCCACTATCACATGGGTCAGAGCCTTATCATACATTCGCCCCAGCCCCATCTGTCCACTGCCGAAAACATCCTCTATATGCTGCGTCCCAACTCAAAATATACAAAGCTCGAGGCAAAGCTTCTGGATATGTCACTTGTGCTCCACGCTGAGCACGGCGGCGGCAACAATTCCACCTTTACCACCCATGTGGTGACATCCTCAGGAACAGATACCTACTCCGCTATAGCAGCAGCCCTCGGTTCACTCAAGGGGCCCAAGCATGGCGGCGCAAATATCAAGGTCGTAAAGATGTTTGAGGACATGGAGCGGAAAATATCCGATTTTACAGACGAGGACGCTGTAAGAGACTACCTCACAAAGCTCCTTCACGGCGAAGCCTTTGACAGAGCCGGACTGATCTACGGCATGGGTCATGCAGTGTATTCCATATCGGATCCTCGTGCAAGAGTATTCAAGGGCTTTGTAGAAAAGCTTTCGGAGGAAAAAGGCAGACAAAAGGAGTTTCAGCTTTACTCCATGGTGGAAAGACTCGCACCGGAGGTCATAGCCAAGGAGCGCCGCATTTATAAGGGAGTCAGCGCCAACGTGGACTTCTACAGCGGCTTTGTCTATAGTATGCTGGATCTTCCTCAAAAGCTGTTTACACCCATCTTTGCCATCGCAAGGATCGCCGGATGGTCGGCTCACAGAATGGAAGAGCTTGTCAACTCCGGAAAAATCATCCGACCGGCATATCTTAACGTACACGAAAGAGTGGACTATCAGGATATCATTGACAGATAATATACAACACAAAAAAGTCTCCTTTGCCAGATCAGGCAAAGGAGGCTTTGTAAATAGTAAGGATAACACAGAGTAAACACGGACAATTATTGAATAATGCAAATGGATAGTTGCTATCATGTTTTCGGCTTTTGTCTGACCGACAGTAATTATTTTAGTGAATAACGAATAATACAGAAAAATATATTTTGCTCGGATATTGTCGGATTCGTACCAGACCAATTATTGAATAATGCAAATGGATAGTTGCTATCATGTTTTCGGCTTTTGTCTGACCGATAGTAATTATTTTAGTGAATAACGAATAATACAGAAAAATAATATATTTTGCTCGGGTATTGTCGGATTCGTACCAGACCAATTATTGAATAATGCAAATGGATAGTTGCTATCATGTTTTCGGCTTTTGTCTGACCGACAGTAATTATTTTAGTGAATAACGAATAGTGAATAGTGAATAACGAATAATACAGAAACGCCCCTCGGAGCTTTACTATAAACTATTCACTATTCTCTATTCACTATTAACTAAGCCCCGACACATCGTGCCGGGGCGTTTCTGGGAGAGGGTGGATTCGAACCACCGAAGTCGTCGACAACAGATTTACAGTCTGCCCCATTTGGCCGCTCTGGAACTCTCCCGAATATAAAGCCTGCATATAACAGGCTTGTTTGTGGAGCTGGTGGACGGACTTGAACCCCCGACCTGCTGATTACAAATCAGCTGCTCTACCAACTGAGCTACACCAGCGTTTCTGTCCCGTCGCTCGGTCTCTCTCCTCGCGACTTGTATATAATATCATGCCGGTACCGTTTTGTCAATAGCTTTTTGAAAAAAAAATCTAAAAACTACAGTTTATAGTCTTTTGCTAAAAAAACGCCGCCGCACCCCAAAGGCTGTCAGGAAAGAACTCATTTTTTCAGGAAAAATATTCATTCTGAAGCATATCCATGTGGACTATTCCTTCTTATTCTGATATAATTATACGACAGACAGAAAATATGAAGGGAAGATATCACTATGGATCCGGAACTTACGACAATGTGCTACATCGAAAAAGACGGAAAGTATCTCATGCTCCACCGCAACAAAAAGAAAAACGACCCAAACCATGACCTATGGCTCGGAATAGGCGGACATTTAGAATGCGGCGAAGCTCCGGGAGAATGTATAAAGCGTGAGGCAAAGGAAGAAACAGGTCTCATCCTCAAAGACCCTGAGCTAAGAGGGATAATAACATTTTCCGACGGCGACTGGCATGAGATCATGTTTCTCTACAAAGCCTGTGATTTTGAAGGGGAGCTTGCCGAATGCAGCGAAGGAGAGCTAACGTGGGTAGATAAGGACAAGGTGAGAAATGAGCTTCCCATATGGGAGGGCGACCGTATATTCCTTGACCTGCTTGAAAAGAGTGTCCCCTTCTTTTCTCTCAAGCTTGAATACAGCCACAGAAAACTAATATCCTGGAAGCTTGAATAATGAAGCATGATCCCTCCCAAAAGTAAACTTGACCTTGCCGGGGTGAGAAAATGGAAGAAAAGGATTCACTGCAGATCTATGGCGCAGTTGAGGAAATCATTTACAGAAACGACAATAACGGATATACTGTCATCTCTATGCTCAGCGAAGGAAACGATGTAACGGCTGTAGGAATAATGAGCAGCGTCAATGTAGGCGACGAGCTAAGGCTGCACGGCACATGGAAAAACCATCCCAGCTATGGAGAACAGTTTTCCTTTGACTTTTATGAGCAGTATATGCCCTCTACCTCGGAAAGCATACTAAAATACCTTTCCTCGGGAGTGATCAAGGGCATTGGCAGAGCTACAGCCCGCAGACTCGTGGACGCCTTCGGGGACCAGACCCTTGAGGTAATGCAAAACGACCCGGAACGACTGTCACGCATCAAGGGGATCTCCCTTGAAAAGGCACAAACCATTAGCGAAGAGCTCAGGAGGACCTTTGGAATGAGAGAGGTAATGCTCTGGCTGGAGCGCTTTCACATCTCTCCGCAGGAATCCGTCAGGATATGGAAATATCTCGGCACGGAGGCTGTCCGGCTTATTGAAGAAAACCCTTACATTCTCTGCGACAATGGAATCGGAGTTCCTTTTGACAGAGCGGATCATATCGCCGCTGCACTGAAAAGAGCTCCCGATGATGATTTCAGGGTGAGAGCAGGCATTATCCATATAATAAAATATAATTCCGGCAACGGTCACACCTGCCTGCCAAAGGAAAAGCTTATCGAGGTGACTGCAAAGTTCCTCATTCTTGAGGAGAGCATCATCTCAGACGCCCTGGATGTAATGCTCACGGACGGAGCGCTTGTATGTGACAGGCTCAAGGACAGAGAGTTTATATTCCTGCCAAAGCTCTACAGAAGCGAAACCTTTGCCGCTGACAGACTGTCTATGATACTGAAATTCCCCTGCGAAAGAATAAGCGGAGTGGAACAGGCTCTGGAGCTTTTTGAGCGTGATCGTGGGATAAGCTATGCCACACTCCAGAAAAAGGCGATAATAGAGGCTCTGTCAGGAGGTCTGCTGATACTTACCGGTGGGCCGGGAACCGGAAAGACGACTACCCTCAACGCTATCATAGCCCTGTTTTCTCAGTGCGGCCTGAAGGTGGCTCTTGCCGCTCCCACAGGAAGGGCGGCTCAGCGGATGTCTGAGGTCACCTCACGGGAGGCAAAAACTCTCCACCGGCTCCTTGAGGTGGAATGGGACAAGAACGACTCCCCTGTTTTCAAGCGTAACGAAAGGAACCTGCTGGACTGCGACGCCCTGATAATAGACGAGCTATCCATGGTGGATGCGCCGCTTTTTGAATGTGTAATGCGGGCTCTGCCCCTGGGCTGCCGGCTCATCATGGTGGGAGACAGCGATCAGCTCCCTTCCGTCGGGCCGGGCAACGTGCTGGGAGATCTCATTGCTTCGGGGAAGGTGCCTGTGGTGCAGCTCACCGAAATATTCCGCCAGTCAATGCAAAGCCTTATAGTCACCAACGCTCACAGGATAGTACACGGCATGATGCCTGAGATAACCAGGACGGACAGCGATTTCTTCTTTATGCCATGCCCCGAAAGGGAAAGGATTGCATCAACAATAGTTGACCTTTGCGCAAGGAGACTGCCCGCCAGCTACGGCTATTCAGCCTTTGATAATATACAGGTGCTGTGCCCCGGCAGAAAAGGGGAGCTCGGCGTCACTGAGATCAACAAAAAGCTCCAGGAGGCCCTCAATCCTTCAAAGAGCAAGGCTGAAGAGCTGTCAATGCCGCTGTACACCTTCCGCTGCGGTGACAAGGTCATGCAGACACGCAACAACTATGACATTCTGTGGACAAGGGACGACGGGTCGGAAGGTTCGGGTATCTTCAACGGCGACATAGGCACCATCGAATCCATTGACAAAGGCTCAAGATCCGCTTTTGTGCGCTTTGACGACAAGCTTGCCGCATACGATGAGGACTCTCTTCTGCAGCTTGAGCTGGCTTATGCAACCACCGTACACAAGAGTCAGGGCAATGAGTTTGACGCAGTGATAATACCCATGTACTACGGGCCGCCCCAGCTTTACTACAGAAACCTGCTCTACACTGCTGTCACGAGAGCCAAAAGGATACTTATTCTTGTAGGCAATGTTTCAACCCTTAAAACCATGGTGGACAACAACAAAAAGACCCTCAGGTATTCGGGGCTGAGGACATTTCTTGAAAGAGAGTGATCGGCTTGAAAGGATTATTTAAGGAGCTTGGAAACAGGATAGTCTGGCTTCTATGTCCGATGCATTGTCCCTACTGCGACAGACTGATTGGCTATCACGACACAGAGTGCGGCCAATGCGCCCAAACCCTCTCCGGCAATGCCTTTGAGCGTGAACTGCCTGGGGGCGGGTCGTGCCGTGCTCCGTTTGAATATAAGGGCGGCGTCAGAGAGGCTCTCCATCGTTTTAAGTTTGGCGGTGACCTGAATGCTGCAAAAAGCTTTTCTAAGCACCTGGCTGATGTGATGAAGAAGCATACCTCAGGCTTTGACGCTGTGACAAACGTACCCCTATCCATCCGGTCCCTCAAAAAACGAGGCTATGACCAGACCGAAATAATTGCCCGCAGGTTATCGGTGCTTCTTGACAAGCCCTTTACTCCTGCTCTTGTAAAGATAAAGCAAAACAAGGTGCAGCATTCACTGAGAGCCTCCGAAAGAGAAAGAAACCCGGCAGGCTGCTATGCACCTGTTGATAAGGATGCCATAAGAGGAAAGAGACTGCTGCTGATAGACGACATAGCGACAACCGGCTTTACCATGGCGGAATGCCGGAGTGTGCTGCTTGAAGCAGGTGCCGCTTCAGTGGAATGTGCAGTGGTCGCATTTGCTGTGCTTGAAGCTCCGGCAAAAACCTGAGCCTTGCATTTTCCGAATTTACTTGATATTATTTATAGTGACAAAATAATTGCAGGGAGAGAATAAAATGAAAAAAAGAATTGTATCTCTTATTCTGTGCGCCTTTATATGTGCAGGTCTGACCGGCTGCTCAGGCAGCAAAGAGTCAACAGAAAAGACCTCAGCCCAGAACACAACCTCAGCCTCAACCGCCGAAAGCACAGCGGAAGGCTCAAAAGAGGAATCAGGGCTTCCAAAACCCCAGAGCTCAAACGAAAGCAAGACAGACTCCCAGACCCAGGAAAGCAGCAAGCAGGGTCCTGAGATAAGGGATGACGACCCCCACAAGAACGACAAGGAAAGGATTATCGAGATTGTCCGGACGATACTTGACAGCAAGACCTATCAGGACTTGCCGCCTTCCAAGGGCTACGCGGAAATGAATACCAATCTCCGGTCCGCCCTTGAAAATGAGGGTATAGATTTTTCCGTGGCGGGTATCACCACCAACAGGCTTTACGGTCAGTTCGGGGACGGAGACCGATTCGGTATGTCATTCTTTGAAATATACACCAATCCCGTTTATGCGAGCCTTGCAAAGCACTCCTCAGACGATGACGAGGAGAAGCTTGTTCAGGCTGTTCTTGATGAAGCCAGAAGCATTGTCAAAGAGCTCTACGAAAAGAGCGCTGATACACCCGACGAGATGACTGTCAGCACCGAGCTTTACAATAGCCTTTATTCCTCCCAGCAAAGGGACATACTCGAGCACTATTCCGATCCGGACTATAAGCCGCTTGATTACACTGTCTATTATGACGGCGTCAGAGCCACCTTAAAGAGCGGCACAAAATGGGGCTTTTCCTTTGCGGAGCTCATCGAGGAAATGAATATCAAGGGAACAAACTCCTAACAGCAAACTTTTTACGGCTTCATTCAGGCTTGCAAAAGCCCGGATGAAGTCTTTTTTTCAATATTGACCTATAACCTCCAAGCCCTGCATATATATTTTTAAACTCTATTGTTCAATAAGCCTGCCCTTTCCCAAGGGCAGGCAAGAGCTTTAGATGTCAGGGACTTTCAGTCCCCGAACCCCTGACCCAAGGCTCTGCCTCTGGAAACCGCAGCCTTTGAAAAGGCTGGCGAAACTTTTGTTTTTTTGTCTGATCTTTAAGTGATGATAGTGTTACACCCAGCCCGAATCCCTGTCAATGCCCAGGTCACGGATGAAGGTGCAGGCTGCGGGCAGCACCGGAAAAGCGAATCTTGAGGGCATTACCCTTACAGACGGGACCGCTGTGTGTCCGTCTGGAGTGAAGCTATAAAAGGGCGCTCCCTGCTCACGTTGATCTCTCTGCAATGAACCTTTGATGTGCTTCATGTTACCACCTCATATATTTCTTTTTCTGTAGGGCGCTTTGCCTTACTCAGATAGTATATGTTCACTTTCGTCAGTCTTATACTGGCCGGATGAATTATTGTAGGTTAGCATACATAAACATAAAGGAGAGAATAACCTTTGTTGATTTTGTCACTCAGAAAAAAACAGATTATCAGACTATTCTGCATTGTGGGAGCTTTTACAGCATTGGCGGTGGTTATAGTCTTGCTTTCGTCAATTCTTACAAGGGACAGGGATAAATACCGGGAATTTGACGGAAAGACCCTCTGCCTTGAAATAAACGACAGCAGTGACGCCCTGCTTGCCGCCGGTTTTTTTGGAGCGGACACGGAAAACGCACTTGTAAGCTGTCAAAGCATCACTATCCCCCACAGCTTCAATGAGCTTTACGATCAATATAACGGGCTTCAGAGAGACTTCGGCAGTGACCTATCGCTCTACAAAGGACAGGAATGTCTCAGATACACTATCCGGTGCGAATCGGCGCCATTTGAAGGAACAGTATATACCCTTCTGGTATGTGACGGCAGGCTTATCGGCGGCGATATCAGCGACATGGATTATTACGGAAGCATGACCGGTCTTATTCACAAAGGCTCATAAACGCCCTCTAAGGCAAGTGTAATAATAGTACCTTTTATTGCACTATAGTCATCTTGACAAGAAAAAAACAACGTGCTAAACTTACAACCGTTAGGATAATACTACTATTTTACAAGTCTTGGTTACTATAATGCTACAAATCACAGTATAATGCTATTTCCGAGGAAGAACAATCGTTAAGAACACAAAAAAGGAGACAAAAAAATGCTGCTCGACAGATTTTTACCCCGTATTGAATTTGATTCATACGATGACTTCAAGAAAAATTATACCGTAAACGTCCCTGAATATTTTAATTTCGGCTTTGATATCGTAGATGAATGGGCAAAGCAGGATGAAAATAAGAAGGCTCTTGTCTGGTGCAATGACAACAATGAGGAAAAGATCTTTACCTTCAAGGATATCAGCCTGCTGTCAAACAGAACCGCAAATTATTTCCGCTCTATCGGTATCGGTAAGGGCGATGTGGTTATGATGATACTCCGCAGGCGCTGGGAATACTGGATCTGCGCAGTGGCTCTCCACAAATTAGGAGCCACGATCATCCCCAGCACCCTGCAGCTCACCAAAAAGGATATCGTCTACAGAGGCAATGCCGCAAAGGTCAAGTCGATAGTGTGCATAAACGATGATTTCGTCATCGAGCAGGTGGAGAAGGCTATGCCCGAAATTCCTACCCTTGAGACAAGGACAGTCGTGGGAACTCCCCGTGACGGCTGGCGTTTCCTTGAGGAGGAAATGAGCAGACAGCCCGACCGCTTTGACCGCCCTGAGGGTGATGAAGCCACAAACAGCAATGACATAATGATTGTATATTTCACCTCAGGCACAGAGGGTATGCCCAAGATGATACAGCACAGCTTTGCACATCCCTTGGGACATATCGTCACAGCAAAATACTGGCAGAGAGTGCAGGAGGACAAGCTCCACATGAGCGTCAGCGATTCCGGCTGGGCTAAGTTTGGCTGGGGAAAGATATACGGTCAGTGGATATGCGGAGCCGTGGTCTTTGCCTATGACATGGACAAGTTTGTACCCGCAAAGCTGCTGGAAAAAATGTCAAAATACAAGCTGACCACCTTCTGCGCACCACCCACCATGTACCGCTTCATGCTGCTTGAGGACGTGGCAAGATATGACCTGTCGTCTATCCAGCACTATGCAACCGCAGGCGAACCTCTTAATGCAGAGGTCAACATGAAGTGGCAGCGTCTTACGGGGCATAACATATATCAGGGCTTCGGCCAGACAGAAGGCTCCGTGCTGCTTGCGGATTTCCAGTGGGACGACATAAAGGTAGGTTCCTCAGGCAAGCCCTCCCCCATCTATGACCTGAGACTCCTCGACAATGAGGGCAAGGAAGTAGGCACCGGCGAGGAAGGCTCCATTTGTGTGATGGACGTAAAGAACCATCCTCCTGTGGGACTGTTTACCGGATATTATCATAACCCTGAGATGACAAAGGAAAGGCTCATGGGAGATTATTATGACACCTGCGACATGGCATGGCGTGACAGTGAAGGTTATTACTGGTTCGTGGGCAGGAACGATGACGTTATCAAGTGTTCCGGCTATCGCATAGGCCCCTTTGAAGTAGAGAGCGCCCTGATCGAGCACGACGCAGTTGTAGAGTGCGCTATCACAGGTGTGCCCGACCCGGTTAGAGGTCAGGTAGTCAAAGCCACCATTGTGCTTAAAAAGGGCTATTTCCCATCGGACAAGCTGAAAAAGGAGCTGCAGGATCATGTAAAGAAATCCACAGCCCCATATAAGTATCCAAGAGTTATTGAGTTTGTAGACGAGCTGCCCAAGACCTTCAGCGGCAAGATCAAGAGAGCCCAGATTCGTCACGAGGACGAAGAGACGGTCAGAGTAAGAGATAACTGAGATAATGCAAAAGCATCCCCTGCGATTCATTCAGTGTGAAGCGCAGGGATCTGTTTTTATATACCCGGATCCGTGGAAGTTCGTTTTCGGTGATAGTTTGTTTTCGGTGATAGTTCGTTTTCGGTGGTTGTCAGGAGGGACTTTTTCGCAAAAGTCCCTCCTGACTCGCTGTCCGCAGACAGCGAAATCCAAAGGGGTTTGGGGAGCGAAGCTCACCAATTGATATGAAAAAGAGCCTGATTCCGGCAGGAATCAGGCCCATTTTATAATATTTATAGTTTGTTTATAGAATAATAGCTCCATTACCATAGCTATGCAGCCGACAAAGTAGTTGGTTGCACCGGACGCCGGTACACGTCGGGGAGCATATATCTCATCAGGGGCTTCAGGGTTTATGAGAATCCATCTTTTCTGGTTAAGCTCAGGAACCCCCACGTCCATATCTTCGCTGTCATAGGATATTTTTTCAGCAGCTCGGCACAGGTGGCTTCGGTTGACGCAACACAGTGTCTTTCTTTATTGCGGATCTCCTTGTGAATTAATGAAAAGCAGCCAGTATCAGGCTTAAAAAGTATGCAGCAAACCCCAGGGTCCATATCCCGCCAAGAATTATAGCTGCTTTGTGGGGGGCGCCGTCACGCTTGATATCAAAGTAATCCGTGGGGTAAAGAGGATCTATCCTGAGCTTATACATCCCGCCGGGCTTAGGAGGTGCAAGATTGTTGTATGAATCGGGTCTGACCAGATATTTCCTGCCGTTGAAAAAGAATTCATAGATCGGGCAGTAGCATTTGGCTGTGCTTGATCTTTTAGTGACCCTGATGCAGTTAAGGCACATGGCATCCACAATATAGGGGCACCTTGATTTGCTGCGAGAATAGCCTGCAATGCCGTAGGTCAAAAAGGCGGCACCGATGCTTGAAGCAATTATCGTGCCGACAATGCTTTCCATGCTGTCCGCCAGGCGCATAAAGGCTGCGGGATTGCCGAACCTCAACGCAACTACCCCTGCTGTGAGCAGGGCGTCAGCAACAATAAATACAGCAAAGCCCTTCACCCTGTTCTTGGGTGAGACCCCAAAATTAACGCAAATGCCCGTTATCGCCTGGATAAAAAACCATATCAGCACCCAGAATTCCCTTTTTGAAAAGAACACCACCGTTGCGACTGACCCCAGCACCAGCCAGAGGGCAAACATTATCTTTGCTCCTAAGGAAGCTCTGCCATTTCTTTTCTTCGGCCTTTGCACAGAGATGTCGCCGTATTTGTATTTTTCGATGTGGCGTCTTCTCGGCCAGTCGGGCATACCGTAATCAGCCTTATCGCTTGAGCCAAAGTCGAAAGTCCAGATACTCTTCTGGTCCTCCTTATGCCTGCTGACCTTTTCAAGAGCCTTCATATAGCTGTCAGAATATTCATCCGGGTCAGCGGGCCTGTCATATTCAAAGGGTTCGGCTGCACCATCATTATAGGGAACATCATTTTCCACAGAGCTCTGGTCAAAACAGTTTTCCAAAGAACCGGAGTCATTGCCGATGTAGTCCTGTTCCCCTAATGTATCAGAACCTCCCTCGGTGCCTCCCAGCCAGCCCTCGGTGCCGGAAAAGCCGAATGAATAATCCTCTTCACTACCGTTCCTGCCGTACAATGTCATCCCTCCGTTTATTTTAGGTTGTTCTGAAACTATTATAATACCCGGGACCTCTTTCGGCAAGGCTTTTTGGAAGAATACGAGGTTTTGTCAGAGTTTGTCGGAATGAGACTACTTTTATGCCAAAAAAACGGTGCCGTCTGTCAAATAATTCCTTCTATGATATAATATTGGTGTTCCCTGTAAGAAATTTGCAATTTTTATTCCCTAATCTTTCGTTAAATAATTGACACGAAAAAAAAATTGCACTATAATATGGAAGTACGGCATATATAAACTATAAGTGCCCCGTTCACGCAAAACGGAGGACAGGCTTTGGGGAAAGACCTGTCTCCTCGCAGGCTGGTGTCATCGCATCAGCACCACAGCAGCGCCGTGCGTTGCCTGCACCGGATATCAGGTAGTCCGGCAGGACAGTCAGCGTTTGAGACGGAGCATAAAACAGCGCAGCTATTGCGCCGCATGGAGGTAATAAAAATGAAAAGAGTGTACAATTTTTCAGCAGGTCCTTCAGTTCTTCCTGAGGTAGTGCTGAAAAGAGCAGCAGAGGAAATGTTTGACTATCAGGGCTGCGGTCAGTCCGTAATGGAAATGTCCCACCGCTCCAAGGTATTCGAGGGCATCATCAACGGCGCAGAGAGCCTTCTGCGTGAGGTTATGAACATCCCCGATAACTATAAGGTGCTCTTCCTGCAGGGCGGCGCTTCAACTCAGTTTGCAGCTATCCCTCTCAACCTCGGCAACAAAAACCACAAGGCTGACTATGTTCTTACAGGTCAGTGGGCTACAAAGGCATACAAAGAGGCTGCAAGATATCTCGATGCCAATGTAGTAGCTTCCTCAAAGGACAAGACCTTCTCATATATTCCTAAGCTTGATCCCGCTACCTTCACAAAGGATGCAGACTACTTCTACATCTGCATGAACAACACAATCTACGGTACAGTTTATCATGAGCTGCCCGACACAG
Organism: uncultured Ruminococcus sp.; assembly: GCA_902768825.1. Taxonomy (GTDB): domain Bacteria; phylum Bacillota; class Clostridia; order Oscillospirales; family Acutalibacteraceae; genus UBA1213. The sequence goes on along the minus strand of CACXMR010000005.1, from coordinate 48,389 downwards.
GCGATGTTCCGCTGGTAGCTGACATCTCATCCTGCTTCATGTCAAAGCCTCTGGATGTTTCAAAGTTTGGCATGCTCTATGCAGGCGCTCAGAAGAACATGGCTCCCGCAGGTCTCGTTGTAGCTATCGTCCGTGAGGACCTCATCGGCAATGCTATGGATATCTGCCCCACAATGCTCAACCTCAAGACTCATGCAGACAACGGCTCAATGTTCAATACACCGCCCTGCTGGACAATCTATATAGCAAAGCTTGTTCTTGAGTGGATCAAGAATGACATCGGCGGTCTTGAGAATATGCAGAAGATCAACGAGAAGAAGGCTTCTATCCTCTATGACTTCCTTGACAGCTCAAAGATGTTCAAGGGCACAGTTGTTCCTGAGGATCGTTCTCTCATGAACGTTCCCTTCATCACAGGCAATGAGGAGCTTGACGCTAAGTTCGTCAAGGAAGCTACCGCTAACGACTTTGTTAACCTCAAGGGTCATCGTACAGTCGGCGGTATGCGTGCTTCTATCTACAACGCTATGCCTGTTGAGGGCGTTGAGAAGCTCGTTGCATTCATGAAGGAATTTGAGGCTGCTAACAGCTGATCCTGATTTTCAAAACAAAAATATACAAACAATATATCTCCGGGGCGGTATTTTTCCGCTCCGGAAAATATCATTTTATCGGAAGGTGACATTAAATGTTCAATGTAAAGACTCTTAATAAGATCTCTCCCGTAGCCATCAACGCTCTCGGTGCAAACTACAGCGTGGCTGACGATGTGGCAGCTCCTGAGGCTGTTCTTGTACGTTCAGCTTCTATGCACGAGATGGAAATGCCCGAAAGCCTTCTCTGCATCGCAAGAGCAGGCGCAGGTGTAAACAACATTCCTCTCGACAAGTGCGCAGAGCAGGGTATCGTTGTTTTTAACACACCCGGCGCAAACGCAAACGCCGTTAAGGAGCTGGTGCTCACCGGTCTTCTCCTCAGCTCAAGAAAGGTAGTTGACGGCATCAACTGGGCAAAGACCCTCAAGGGCAACGGCGATCAGGTAGGCAAGATGGTCGAAAAGGGCAAGGGTCAGTTTGTAGGTCCTGAGATCAAGGGCAAGACTCTCGGTGTTGTAGGCCTCGGCGCTATCGGTATCCTTGTCGCAAATGCTGCAGCTGCTCTCGGCATGAACGTAGTGGGCTATGACCCCTTCCTCTCTGTAAACAATGCTCTCCGTGTATGCCCCAGCGTAAAGTATGTCAAGACTCTTGACGAGATCTATGCTGCCAGCGATTACATCACCATCCATGTTCCGCTCACACCCGATACAAAGGGCGTTATCAACGAAGGCAGTATCGCAAAGATGAAGGACGGCGTGCGCATCATGAACTTCTCCAGAGCTGACCTGGTTGTTTCAACAGACATCCTCAAGGGCATCGCTGACAAGAAGATTGCTTGCTATGTAACAGACTTTGCTACAGACGACATCCTCGGCGAGGACGGCGTTATTGCTATGCCTCACCTTGGCGCTTCCACACCTGAGTCTGAGGATAACTGCGCTCAGATGGCTGCTGACGAGATCAAGGACTTCCTTGAGAACGGCAACATCACCAATTCTGTAACACTGCCCAACGTATCAATGGCTAAGTCAGGCGCTGCAAGGATCTGTGTTATCAGCAAGAACACACCCGACATGGTAGCTGCTGTTTCCGCAAAGGTCGCAGAAGCCGGCAATGGCATTGCAGGCATCGCAAGCGCAACAAAGAAGGATTATGCATATACTATCATTGATACCACCGCATCTGCTGACGCTGCAGCTGAGGCTATCAAGGCTGTTGACGGTGTTATCCGTGTAAGAGTTATCTGATCACATAACAAACCCGAATCCGTGAAACTCACCAAAGAGTAAAGCTCGTTTTCGGTGGTTGTCAGGAGGGACTTTTTCGCAAAAGTCCCTCCTGACTCGCTCTCCGCAGAGAGCGAAACACCGACCGAGCGCAGTGAAACAAGTGCCCTTGGGGTGCCGAAAGGCGAGACCGCCCCCTGATTACAGCCCAGACGGGATTATCCCGTCGCCGGGAGGCGGCGCAAAGGCTCCATTGAGTGATAATCAAAGCATAAAAATATTGATTGTATAGCTCTGTTTCTCCTGCTTTCAGGTTTTCTATCTGAGTTTCACAGATTCAAGACAAAAGAAACAAAGACCGGTGAAGTCTCTGACTCCATCGGTCCTTTTTTCGCATATTTCAGGCTTTTTGCCAGCCCTTTTCCAAGGTCAGGCAAGAGTCTTAGATATCAGGGACATTCTGCCCCCGAACATCTGACCAAAGGTTCCGCCTTTGGAATCCGCAAGCCTTTTCAAAGGCTTGAGCGAAACTTTATTTTTTTAGGCATTCAATCATAAATAGATGAAAATATCATCCGCTCCCGGAACCATCTCGTCAAAGCAAGACACCTTGGAAGTGCTGCTGCTTTCTTCGGAAGAATCATCAGACAGGAACTTAGGGAACACAAAGGTCATCAGGCAATACAACAGCACCGCAAGCACCAGCAGCGCCGCCGCTCCCCAGATCATATACTTCTTCCTCTTATGAGACTTTTCCTTTTTCAGCTCCTTCTCAAGCATGGCACTGCGCTGCTCAAACTCAAGTCGCTCGGCATCCTTGCTTTCGGCTGCGGCAAACTCTCTCGCTTTTACCTGCTCTCTGACAAGCTGGATCTGAGCATCCTGATTCTCTTTGCGCTGGCGGAGAGCTTCGGGATCGGTGTTCTTTTTGAGCCATTCCCTGTTGACGCTGCACTGTGAGCACATGGTCTCATCGTTCCAGTTGAAGGTTCCGCAGGCGCATAGCCAATAATCCTCAGTAAAAACCGGCTGCAGTACAAGATTCATTCCGTCAATGCCGCTGCGGGCGCAGATATCCCTGAACTGCTTGTTATAATCCCCCTGAACCGTATAGATGCTCTCCTGATCTATCCTTGTGTCAAACCTTCTGTTCTGGGTATTCGTCCACGCATTGCCATTATCATAGGTCACTGATCTGATTATGTATTCTACATTTCTTGTGTCCAGATCGGTGATCTCAATTTTCCTGTGGTACCCGAAATTGGTATTTCTTTGTGCATCAATATCACTGAATGTAATGTTCGTCAGATAACCGATAGGCTCCCTTGCCTGATTGTAGCACACCACATCAAAGGTAATGTCCCTGATCACATAGGGCGCTATATTCAGAAACTTTGCAGACGTGAACATATCTCCTGTTGTCATATCGACTGCTACCCTGAATGAACAAATGATTACGGGAGAGTCCTTAAACCACATCATGTCGTTTTTCGTCTCTACCAGCTTAATATTATCTTCAGCCATATTTACACCTCATTTCAAAATCCGATTTTTCAGGCTCAGAATACTCCGAGACCCTCAAGTAGTATTTTAACACCTATCAGCACCAGTATTATGCCTCCGAAAAGCTGTGCGCCCTTCTGATATTTGCTGCCGAACAAGCTGCCAATCTTTACGCCGATGGCAGATACCACAAAGGTTATCACACCGATAACAAGGGCGGCTATCCAGATATTCACCTCAAGAAAGGCAAAGGATACCCCCACCGCAAGAGCGTCAATACTCGTTGCTATCGCCAGCAGCAGCATGGTCTTTACATCCATGGAACCGTCCTGCTTTTCCTCCTTGCCGAACACCTCACGGATCATATTGCCTCCGATAAGGAACAGCAGTCCAAAGGCGATCCAATGGTCCCACTGATCAATAAAGCCCACAAACAGGCTTGCCAGGAAAAAGCCTATAACCGGCATAAGCCCCTGAAAGCCCCCGAACCAGAGTCCGGCCTTCGCCATGTGACCTGCCTTTATCTTTCCAAGAGACAATCCCTTGCATACCGAAACCGCAAAGGCATCCATGGCAAGACCCACGGCAATTATCACAATCTCATAAAACTGCATAAAAAAGCCACACCTTTCTTTTCCGTCACTATAATTATGTCACAGTATATATCAAATTTCAAGTATGAAATTGAATAATCCCGGTCAAACCGGTTGTATTCATCCGGTTTTTGTGGTAGTATTATCTTAGTTAGCAATAATCGACTGCATTTGTGAATGCATCCAAAAAAACACAGGAGATGTTTATTATGAAAGCACTTAGAATAACCCTCAATCTGATACTCACCGTCCTCAACATTGCCGCAACCGTAATACTTATCAAGAAGCTGCAGGAGGACAAGGAGCTTTTTGAAAGAGAGCTCGTGCCTGAGGAATGATCCGTCAGCAAAAACGCATAGTGCCGAACACCATGGAGGGATACCATGTCCGAATCAAAAAAGATCTTACTGCCGCACATACATTTTGAGGGCGAAATGGACCTGATAAAAAGTATGCCCGACCAGGAAACGGTCATAACTGTCGCCGAGGCCATGAAGCAGCTTGGAGATCCCAGCCGGCTGAGAATATTCTGGCTGCTATGCCACTGTGAGGAATGTGTGATCAATATTGCCGCAGCTACGGAAATGTCCAGCCCGGCAGTATCGCATCATCTGCGCCTGCTCAAAAGCGCAGGTCTCATTGTCTCCAGCAGACGTGGAAAGGAAATGTATTATCGTTCCTCCGGAACTCCCATCGCAGAAAAGCTGCACCACACCATTGAAGAGGTGGCAATGATATCCTGTCCGGAGGTCCCCAAAGATGACACATGACCCTTATTATGGCTATACAAAGGACGAGTGGACAAGAATGTCCCGCAAGGAAAGGCGAAAAGCACGAATCGTAAGTCATCTGAAGATGCTGCTTTTTGTGGTGATAGTCATTGCAGTGGTTTTTGGGTTTACAGCACTGTCCATGTGCGTCCAGGGAGAGGGCGCCTTCAAAAAGAAGTCAAGAAAAATGGACACCGCCATGATCGTCATACCGGCACAACAGATCACAGCAAACGAGCCGACAGAGGATGTATTAATCCACTGCCGGCTTGAATATTTGAGTGTTTCGCTCTCTGCGGAGAGCGAGTCAGGAGGGATTTTTGCGAAAAAGTCCCTCCTGACAACCACCGAAAACGAATTTTGCCGAAAACTAACTTTATTATTTGGGGAGTTTCACGAACATTTATAGCAATATCTCACCAATGAGGGTATTTGAGAGAAGAAAACCCTTTTGGGTCAATCGCATATATTCATCCGTCACCTCAGTGTAGCCTGCCTTTTCAAAGCTGCGGGCCTTTCGGATATACTTCTCCGGCAAGCCCTGGCCGAAACGCTCCTCAAAAAGTCTGAAGCTGATGCCGTCTCTCAATCTCAGTCCCAGCATAATGTACTCTTCTATGCTTCCGCCCTCTCCGTCGTCAACGGTTACATCGGATGCAAAGCCTTGAAACGACCTGTCAAAATACCAGCGCCTTCCGTCAACAAAGGAATGGGCCGAGGGACCAAGTCCCAGATATTCCTCGTCATGCCAGTATTTCAGGTTGTGACGGCTCTCATAGCCGCTTTTTGCAAAGTTTGATATCTCATACTGCTCATAGCCGTATTGTTCAAGCAGCTCTGACACAAAAAGATACATCTCAGCCTGTTCATCCTCATCGGGAAGAATCAGGCTGTCCCTCTTTCTGTAGTAATAAGTGCCCGGCTCTATCTTCAGGATGTAGGCGGAAATATGGGTGCAGCCCTGCTCTGCGCAGAAATTTACCGAGCGTCTGAGGCTGTCCCTGGTCTGAGCCGGCGTTGCTATCATCAGATCCAGAGAGATATTATCAAAGCCCGATGCTTTTGCCTGCCTGATACAGTGGGCTGCGTCCTTTGCATTGTGGAGCCTGCCCAGAAGCCTGAGTTCATTGTCGTTGGCGGATTGCAGACCTATGGACACACGGTTAAAGCCTCCCTTTCTCAGGGCTGCAAAGTCAATGCCGGGCTTTCCGGGGTTGACCTCAAGGGTAACCTCGGCACTTCCCACAGAGAAGCTCTGCACTGCAGCCGACAATATCCTGCACAGTCTCTCAGCACCTAAAAGGCTGGGTGTGCCCCCGCCGAAATATACAGTATCCGCACTGCGTCCAAGTCTGTCACCATAGTCCGATATCCTCTTGCAAAGCAGCTCGGTATACTCATCAAAGCCCTTTTCGTCGCCCCTCTGAGAAAAGAAATCGCAATAAGGGCACTTGCTCCTGCAAAAGGGAATATGCAGATACAGTCCCAGCGGCGCACTACTTTTTGGGATCATTTTTTACAGCACCTTTTTTGAGTATCAGCATGATCTCAATAAACAGGGTGATAAGGGACGCAGCGATCAGTGCGATGTCAAAGCCCATAAAAGTATTGAAGGACTCGGCAAGACTGTCATAGGTTGGCTGATCGTTCATTGTCAGGAAGCATACAAAGCCGTTCATATCACCTGTCGAGACCACAGAGATGGATCTGTCTATCAAAAACGTAAACACCACAAAGCCGATCAGCACAACGATAACTCCTCCGGTCACCACCGGCTTTTTGGGCTTATTGATTATCGCAACCGACAGGATTGAGAGTATGACCGCTGCGCTCACGATAATAACAATGGGATTAATCATAACTTACTCCTTTCCCCCAAGACGGAACCTCCGCTGCGGGGGTTATTTCACAGCTCAGGAGTCGGCCTGCTCATAAGCATAGCCACCTTGAGAACCGCCGTCTGAGTCTTGGAATCCGGAAGCTCTCCGTTGAGCACCATCTGCACTGCCTTATCAAGGGGTATCCTCAGCACGTCAAGGAACTCTCCCTCGTCAAGTCTCTGGCTGTCATAGTGATCCACCTTGCAGAAATAGAGATGGATGATCTCACCGCAATATCCGGGACTGGGATAGAGCTTGCCCAGGGTCATATATTCCCTGCCTATGGCTCCGGTCTCCTCCAGCAGCTCACGCTTGCCGTTTTCAAGGGGATCCATTCCCTTTTCCAGCTTGCCTGCCGGCAGCTCCAGCAGTATCTCCTTGTATGGATAACGAAACTGCCTTACAAAAAGCAGCTCATTGTTTTCTGTCAGAGCAGCCACAGCCACCCCTCCGGGATGAGCCACCACCTCACGCATAGCCTCACTGCCGTCCTCCAGCTCTACCTTGTCCAGCTTTACATGGATGACCCTGCCCACAAACTTATCCTCGGACTCTATGGTTTTTTCAAAATGCGGCACACCGCTCTTTTTTGTCTGATCTGCAGCGCTCATGTGACATTACCTCCCAAAAAGCGGCGGGCTGTCTCTCCCGCTCCTGATGCCTTGATTATCTACAACGCTTTATTATACATCATTTTTTGTGTGTTGTAAAGCTCCTTGGTCCCAGGTTTTTGACTAAAAGCCACAAAGGCTCCGGCTTTGTCAGAAACAGCCGGTTTTGCCAGGCTCCATGACATTATCACTCAAAAATTTTTAAAGCCGGTTTAGAAAATATAAAATATTTACATTTTTCCACTTTACATAATTATAAAAAAGTGTTAAAATTATCATTGGTACAGTGCATAACACTGCATCCGAGAATGGTACTCTTTAAGATGATGCACAGAATTGATGCAAAAAATCTTAAAAATAAAAAGGAGGACAATACCAAATGGCAAGAAAAATGAAAACCATGGACGGTAACAACGCTGCGGCTCATGTTGCTTATGCGTTTACCGAGGTCGCAGGTATTTACCCGATCACCCCGTCCAGCCCGATGGCAGACTATGTTGACCAGTGGTCAGCACAGGGTCTCAAAAACATCTTCGGAACAACCGTAAAGGTCTCCGAAATGCAGTCTGAGGCAGGTGCTTCTGGTACAGTTCACGGCTCTCTGAATGCCGGTGCTCTCACCACCACCTTTACCGCTTCACAGGGACTTCTTCTCATGATCCCCAATATGTACAAGATCGCTGGTGAGCTTCTCCCCGGCGTATTCCACGTTTCTGCGCGCTGCGTTTCATCACACGCCCTCAACATCTTCGGCGATCATTCAGACGTTTATGCTTGCCGTCAGACAGGCTTTGCAATGCTCGCAGAGACTAACACCCAGGAAGTCATGGATCTTGCTCCTGTAGCTCACCTTGCAGCTATCGAGGGCAGAGTTCCCTTCCTTAACTTCTTTGATGGTTTCCGTACATCTCACGAGATCCAGAAGATCGCTATCTGGGATTATGAGGATCTCAAGGATATGTGCGATATGGACGCTGTAAAGGCCTTCAGAAAGAGAGCTCTTAACCCTGATCACCCTGTAATGAGAGGCTCACACGAAAACGGCGATATCTTCTTCCAGCACAGAGAGGCCTGCAACAAGTATTATGATGCAGTGCCTGAGATGGTTGAGAAGTATATGGGCAAGATCAACGAGAAGCTCGGCACAGACTATAAGCTCTTCAACTACTATGGTGCTGAGGATGCTGAGAGAGTCATCATCGCTATGGGCTCCATCTGCGACGTAGCAGAGGAAGTTATTGACTATATGAACGCAAGAGGCGAGAAGGTCGGCCTTGTAAAGGTAAGACTCTATCGTCCCTTCAGAGCTGACAAGCTCGTTGAAGCTATCCCTGCAACCTGCAAGAAGATCGCTGTCCTCGACAGAACAAAGGAGCCCGGCGCTCTCGGCGAGCCTCTGTTCCTTGACGTAGTAGCAGCTCTCGCAGCTCAGGGCAAGTCAGATATCAAGGTAATCGGCGGCAGATATGGCCTCGGTTCCAAGGATACACCTCCTTCAAGCGTATTTGCAGTATATGACGAGCTTGCTAAGGACGCTCCCAAGGCTCAGTTCACACTGGGCATCAACGACGACGTTACCTGCCTCTCTCTCGAAGAGAAGCCCGCTCCCAACACGGCTGCAGAAGGCACCATCGAGTGCAAGTTCTGGGGTCTCGGCGGCGACGGTACTGTCGGTGCAAACAAAAACTCCATCAAGATCATTGGTGACTATACCCAGAAGTACGTTCAGGCTTACTTCCAGTATGACTCCAAGAAGACCGGCGGCGTGACAATCTCACATCTCCGTTTCGGTGACAAGCCCATAAAGAGCCCCTACTATATCAACAAGGCTGACTTTGTTGCCTGCCATAACCCCTCCTACATCCTCAAGGGCTATAAGATGGTTCAGGACGTTAAGCCCGGCGGCGTGTTCCTCATCAACTGCCAGTGGACTCCCGAAGAGCTTGACAAGCATCTCAACGCTGAGACAAAGCAGTATATTGCTAAGAACAACATCCAGCTCTATACCGTTAACGCTATCGACCTTGCTGAGCAGATCGGTATGGGCAAGCGTACAAACACCATCCTCCAGGCTGCATTCTTTGCTCTTGCAAAGGTTATGCCTATCGAAGAGGCTGTTCAGCACATGAAGGATGCCGCTACCAAGTCCTACCTCAAGAAGGGCCAGGATATCGTTGACATGAACCACAAGGCTATCGACGCAGGCGTTACCGCATTCGTAAAGGTAGACGTTCCCGCTGCATGGGCTGACGCAACAGCCGAGACAGCTGAGAAGGCTCTCGAGGGCAAGCCTGAGACTGTCAAGATGGTCAAGACCATCCTTGAGCCTGTTGATAAGATGGACGGCGATTCACTGCCCGTATCTGCATTTGTTGACCACGTTGACGGTACCTTTGAGCTTGGCGCATCCGCTTATGAGAAGCGCGGCGTTGCTGTGATGGTTCCTGAGTGGAACGCAGAGACCTGTGCAAAGTGTAACAAGTGTTCATTCGTTTGCCCGCACGCTACCATCAGACCCTTCGCTATGAACGAGGCTGAGGCTGCTGCTGCTCCTGAGAACACAAAGATCGCTCCCAAGCCTGTTGTTAAGACAGATTACAAATATACCCTCGCTATCTCCCCCATGGATTGTATGGGATGCTCCGTCTGCGTAGGCGTATGTCCCACCAAGTCACTTAAGATGGTTCCCGCTGAGACACAGTATGACCAGCAGAAGGTATTCGATTATTGCGTTGCAAACGTAACAGAGAAGCCCGAGACTACTGCTGTTATGAACGTCATCAGCAGCCAGTATAAGCAGCCCCTGCTTGAGTTCTCCGGTTCCTGCGCAGGCTGCGCCGAGACATCCTATGCTCGTCTCGTTACTCAGCTCTTCGGCGACAGAATGTACATCTCCAACGCTACAGGCTGTTCCTCCATCTGGGGCGGTCCTGCTGCTACCTGTCCTTACACAGTAACCAAGGAAGGCCACGGCCCCGCATGGGCTAACTCCCTCTTTGAGGACAATGCTGAGCACGGCTTTGGTATGTATCTCGGCCAGAAGGCTATCCGTGACAGACTCATCGCTGAGCTCGAGGAGATCGCTGCTTCTGAGAAGGCTCCCGAGAGCGTTAAGGCTGCTATTGCAGACTTCATGGCTACAAAGGACGACACCCTCAAGAACACCGCTGCTGCTAAGGCTGTTATCGCAGAGCTTGAGAAGCTTGACTGTGACTGCGCAAACAGACTTGACGTGCTCGAGAACAAGGAGTTCCTTGCTAAGAAGTCAGTATGGATCTTCGGCGGCGACGGCTGGGCTTATGATATCGGCTTCGGCGGCGTTGACCACGTTCTTGCTTCCGGCGAGGATGTAAACATCATGGTATTCGATACTGAGGTTTACTCCAACACCGGCGGACAGGCATCCAAGGCTTCACAGATCGGTCAGGTAGCACAGTTTGCTGCTGCAGGTAAGGCTATCGCTAAGAAGAGCCTTGCAGACATCGCTATGTCCTATGGCTACATCTATGTTGCTCAGATCGCTATGGGCGCAGACCAGAACCAGACCCTCAAGGCTATCCAGGAGGCTGAGGCTTATCCCGGTCCTTCACTCATCATCGGCTATGCTCCCTGCGAGATGCACTCCATCAAGGGCGGCATGAAGAACTGCCAGGCTGAGATGAAGAAGGCTGTTGAGTGCGGTTACTGGAATATGTTCCGTTACAACCCGCTCCTCAAGGCAGAGGGCAAGAACCCCTTCATCCTTGACAGCAAGGCTCCCACTACATCCTATCGTGACTTCATCCTCGGTGAGGCTCGTTACAGTGCTCTTACCCGTTCCTTCCCCACAAGAGCAGAAGAGCTCTTCAAGAAGGCAGAAGAGAAGTCCATCGACAGATACGACGAGCTCAAGACCAGAGCCGGCAAATAATCTTGGGGTTCCACCCCAAACCCCGCCAAGGGGCTCCTCGCCCCCTGGACCCCTCGGCAGGACCGTGACGGTCCTGCACCTGCAAATTAAATCATAATATTCCCGGCACTGATAATCACATCAGTGTCGGGAATTTTTCTCTGTCATAAATCCAGCGAGCCGCCGGTGCCGATTTAGCGATGAATGTCATTGAGAAGCTATACTTCAATGTCCGCGTGAAGAAAGTAACAACCGCAAGGGTGCATTTACAAATTCGTTTATCTGCCCCCGCGAACAGGGGAGCGGCAGCTTGCCGCCACGAACAGGGGAGCGCAGGCTCTGCGCCGCGAATTGGGAGCGGCAGTCCCCTTGACATTTTCTATTGCAAAATTTATCAAATAATATATAATATATCTGTAACCTTTTCAGCGCAGATCGATTATTAAAATAAGCGGGTGATGAAAATGCTGATCCTTCTTGCCATGATAGACAATGCCGAGGACAAAAAAACCTTTGAGCAGATCTATATGCAGAACAGGGATTTCATGTTCAACTATACATACCGTATCCTCGGTGATGAAGCCTCCACTGAGGATGCCGTCCACGATGCCTTCCTCTCACTTGCAAAGAATTACGACAGATACAAGCACCTTGATTCAAACCAGATGAGAAGCTTTTTGACCATTACCGTCAGGAACGCAGCTTTTCGCATCTACAATCACCGCAAAAGAGAGAACGTCACCGAGGAGATATACAAGGACTATGAAATGCTGCCGGATATCTCTGAGGACGCAGAAAAAAAGGATATCAGGCGCATACTGTTTGAGATGGTCAAGTCTCTGGACAGCAAATACTCTGACGTTATCATGCTGAAGTATTACTGTGACCTCAGCATTAACGATATCGCTGAGAACCTGGGTCTCACACCCGAAAACGTCAAGGTCAGGCTTCACCGTGCAAGAACGCTTCTCAAATCCAAGCTGGAAGGGGTTGGGATAAATGAAGGATAAGGATTTTGACAGGCTGCTGACTCAAAGCCTCAGAGAATACGGGCATGAATATCTCCACGGGGGCGACATTCCTGCCCAGGACGGCCCTGTTCCGGTGCACAGCTTCCCGGAGGATTTTCTGAGTGACATAGAGGCAGGCTTTAATGAAAAGAAAAAGAAGCCGCTGCCCTTCAGGCTCGCCGGCTTTGCAAGTGCTGCCGCAGCGGTATTTCTGGTTGCTGTGGCATTGGTGATCGTGCCAAAACTGATAAACAATTCCTCAAACGTGTCTGATACCAATATGAAAATGCCGTGGGAAAATTCATCGTCAACAAGTCAGACCAATAACCTGAACCCCTCGACATCCATATCCGAAAACAAAGCCGGCATCGGCACCAAAAGCACATCAAAGGATTTGGATTTTGATTCGATAAAGGATGGCAGCAGCAGCTACTCTATCCCGGCGAGGAGCGATAACATTCCTGCAAAAGAAGGCGAGACCATTGCCAGTGAACAGTCTCGCTTTGCGGATCCCGAAATAGCATACGAAAATCAGCCATCATCCTCAGCTGAAACCCCCTCAGACACCCACAAGACGCCTGTAAATCAGGTAAGCCTTCCGGATAATATAGGCTGTGAGCTGTTTTTCAACGGCAATGCAACAGAGCTTTCAAAAACCGGTCTTTACAGCCTGATGCAGGCAGCTGCCGGCATGATGACAGACAAGTATCTCCTTGGCAGTGATGACCATGAGCCTATTCAGCCCCCCACGGCAGAGCTGATCGTAAGGAGTAATAATCCCGCAATAAGCATCGTCATAGGTCAGAGGGAGTATTCAGAAATAGATATCAAGGCTTATACTGACGGTGCAGTCTATATCACCGCAAAAAGCGGCGACTCAACTCTCAGTTTCGGCTCCCAGTGGAACGACAGCGAAGTAACACAGCTCTTTGACGCTTTTTCAAAAGTATATCTCTACCCATGAAAAAACTATATCTGACAAACAGAAACAGCTCACCGGATCATTCCTTCCGATGAGCTGTTAATTTATTTTGTTATATGAAGAAGCAATTCTGCCCGTCTGACCTGTTCATCCGTGGGAACGGGAACGCCTTCAAGTGGGTAATCAATGCCAAGGTCCTTCCATTTTGATACGCCCAGGGTGTGATATGGCAAGACCTCCACCCTGTCAACGGTTTTTAGCGAGGAAATAAACTCACTCATTGAGGAAAGGTCCTCTTCGCCGTCGGTAAGACCGGGCACAAGAACGTGTCTTATCCAGAGCCTCCTGCCGTGGTCTGAAAGATATTTAGCAAGCGTCAGGATGTTATCGTTCCCTTTGCCTGTCAGCCTCCTGTGGCCCTCCGGATCCATCATTTTCAGATCAAGAATGAACAGATCGGTCAGCTCCATCAGTCTGTCAAAGCTCTCAAGATAACCGGGTTCGGTGCAAAACGGCTCCCCGGCAGTGTCTATCGCCGTGTGAATGCCCTCGGCCTTTGCCAGTCTGAAAAGCTCCGTGACAAAATCCATCTGCAAAAGAGGTTCGCCGCCGCTGACGGTAATGCCGCCGTTGTTTTTCCAGTAGCTTTTATATTTCCTGACATGGGCATAAAGCTCCCCTGCACTCCACTGCCTGCCGACACCGCTCCAGGTATCGGGATTGTGACAAAACTGACAGCGCATACGACAGCCCTTCATAAAAATCACAAACCTCACTCCGGGACCGTCCACAAGGCCGAAGCTCTCAAGGGCATGAACATTTCCGGTGATATCCTTCTGATCCAAGAGCTGTCCCTCCTTGACAAAAGCATCCGCAGACACAGAGATTAAAGAGTTTTGTGGCAGGTACGGGCAATAACGTCCAGCTGCTGCTCTCTGGTGAGGTCGATGAATTTTACAGCATAGCCCGAAACACGGATAGTAAAGTTTGCATACTCTTCCTTTTCGGGGTGCTCCATAGCATCGATAAGCTTTTCCGTGCCAAAAACATTAACATTCAGATGGTGGGCGCCCTGATCGAAGTAGCCGTCCATTACCTGAACAAGGTTGTCAATACGCTCCTGATCGGTGTGACCGAGAGCATCAGGACTGATGGTCTGGGTGTTGGAGATACCGTCGAGAGCCCAGTGATAAGGCAGCTTAGCAAGAGAATTGAGGGACGCAAGCAGTCCGTTTTTCTCAGCGCCGTAGCTGGGATTAGCTCCGGGAGCAAGAGGTGCGCCTGCACGTCTGCCGTCAGGAAGATTTCCTGTAGCCTTGCCGTAAACCACATTGGAGGTAATGGTCAGGATAGACGTGGTAGGCTCGGAATTACGATAAGTGTGGTGCTTCTTTATTTTTGTGAGGAAGGTCCTGAGCAGCCATACGGCAATATCATCGGCTCTGTCGTCATCGTTGCCGTAGCGTGGGAAGTCTCCCTCGGTCTTGAAATCAATGCAGATACCCGCATCATCACGGATAGCCTTTACATTGGCGTATTTGATAGCACTGAGGGAGTCAACCACATGGGAGAAGCCTGCAATGCCGGTTGCAAATGTACGGCGCACGTCAGTGTCAATAAGTGCCATCTCGGCAGCCTCATAATAATACTTGTCGTGCATATAGTGGATAAGGTTAAGGGTATTGACATAAAGGCCGGCAAGCCAGTCCATCATCACCTCAAAAGCAGCAATGACCTCGTTATAATCAAGGTAATCAGATGTTATCCTCTTGTAGGGAGGAGCCACCTGCTCACGGTTTTTGGCGTCAACGCCTCCGTTGAGGGCATAGAGCAGGCACTTTGCAAGGTTTGCACGGGCGCCGAAGAACTGCATCTCCTTGCCGGTCTGAGTTGCCGAAACACAGCAGCAGATGGAATAATCGTCTCCCCATACGGGCTTCATAACGTCGTCGTTCTCATACTGCACGGAGCTTGTGGCAATGGAAATCTTTGAAGCATACTTCTTGAAGGTATCGGGCAGTGCCGAGGAATAGAGCACTGTAAGGTTCGGCTCCGGTGAAGGTCCCATATTTTCAAGAGTGTGGAGGAAACGGAAGTCGTTCTTTGTTACCATGGAACGTCCGTCACAGCCGATGCCTGCCACCTCAAGGGTCGCCCATACCGGATCGCCGGAGAAGAGCTGGTTATATGACGGGATACGGGCAAACTTCACGATCCTGCACTTCATTACAAAGTGATCAATAAGCTCCTGAGCTTCCATCTCCGTAAGTATACCCTTGTCCAGATCTCTCTGAATATAGATGTCAAGGAACGTGGACACTCTGCCTACGCTCATAGCGGCGCCGTTCTGGGTCTTGATAGCCGCCAGATATCCAAAGTAAAGCCACTGCACGGCCTCTCTTGCGTTCTTAGCCGGAGCGGAAATATCAAAGCCATAGAGCTTTGCCATCTCCTTCATTCCATAGAGAGCCTTGATCTGCTTTGATATCTCCTCACGCAGACGGATGACCTCTTCTGTCATGGTTCCGTTGCCGCAGTTGGCAAAATCGTTCCTCTTCTGCTCAATAAGATAATCTATGCCATAAAGAGCCACTCGCCTATAGTCACCCACGATTCGTCCCCTGCCGTAGGTATCCGGCAGACCGGTGACTATCTTATTGTGACGCACAGCCTTCATCTCAGGGGTATAGGCGTCAAAAACTCCCTGATTATGCGTGGTGACATACTCAGTAAAAATCTTGTGCAATTCGGGGTCAGGAATATATCCGTAGGTCTCGCAGGCCTGCTCCGCCATCTTTATCCCGCCAAAGGGCATAAAGGCACGTTTCAGAGGCTTGTCTGTCTGAAGACCCACCACCTTTTCAAGATCCTTGTCGTTGCTGATATATCCTGCTCCATAGGATGTCAGGCCGGACACAACCTTGGTTTCCATGTCAAGGACGCCGCCCTTTGCTCTCTCCTCCTTCTGAAGCTTCTGCACCACACCCCAGAGCTTTTGGGTAGCCTCTGTGGGGCCTGCAAGGAAGCTCTCGTCTCCGTCATAGGGGCGGTAGTTCTTCTGAATGAAATCTCTGGTGTTTATCTCCAGCTTCCATATTCTGCCTTCAAAGCCTTCCCAGGCGACATCAAATACTTTTTTATCCATTGAATAGTCTCCTCCTATGGTCGTTGTGCTTTGGTCATTTTCGTCAAGTAAGAGCAGAAAGCAGTTTTGTTGTTTGTTGCACGAATAAAAGCTGTGATTTGTGATACGGATGACTCTGCTCTTTTCAATACTGTCCCTGAGGGTGCATTTCGCCCTGGTGGGAGAGTAAATACATTAACTTAAATATATAGCGATTTTTTACTTTTGTCAACGGTTATATCATGTCGAAGAAAAAAAACGTACTTATCCACAAAATATGATAATAATTACTTTTTTTAATAGGCAAGTTTTTTTCCGGAAAAACACCGACCGCAATATATAGTGTATGCCTATATAAGATATGTATATCTGTTGTGTATTTCAGAAAAAAGGCAGATTTTCCAGATGTTGTAAAATCCTTGCACAAGCAGGCCCTTAATTCTAAAAAGGAAGAATTTCTCGGATTCTGATTGACAGGGCAGAGCTTTTCTGGTACAATATTGTGGTCATTATATACACAAAGGGATAAGAGTAAAAGAAAGAGGAATAACATGAATAACGAAAAGTCAGCAGCAGGCTTCAATGACCTGGTATCCGATCCGAGAATAATGCGCGCCCTGGATGAGATGGAGTTTGAGTCTCCTACAGAAATACAGGCTCAGGCGATCCCCCTTATCAGAGAGGGAAAGGACATAATAGGACGTTCACAGACAGGCACCGGCAAGACCATGGCATTTGCCATACCTGCAATAGAGAAGATAAACACCCACGAGGACAAGCATACAGTGCAGGTGCTCATCATGTGCCCTACAAGAGAGCTGGCACTGCAGTGCGGTGAAGAGATACGCAAGCTGACAAAATTCATCGGCGGGATAAGACCGGTGGAGGTCTACGGCGGAGCGGCAATGGACAGGCAGATCACACAGCTGAAGCGTGCAAACGTGGTGATAGGTACGCCGGGAAGGATCATGGATCACATGAGGAGGCGCACACTGAAGCTGGACAATGTGAAGCTGGTTGTTCTTGACGAGGCGGACGAAATGCTGAGCATGGGCTTTAAGGAGGACATGGAGACCATTCTCCGTGAGACTCCGGAGCAGCGCCAGACAGTGCTGTTTTCAGCGACAATGCCCGATGCAATACTTGCCATTACCAGTGAATTTCAGAAGGACCCGCAGATGGTTCAGGTCAGCCGGAAGCAGATCACCCTTGACAACATCCTCCAGAAGTATGTGGACGTGCCCATGGGACGAAAAGCCGATGCTCTCAAGCTCCTGCTTTACTATTATGCACCCTCGCTCTCGATGGTATTCTGCAACACAAAGAAGATGGCTGATGAGCTGACGGAGAGCCTTCAGAAGAGCGGCATTAACGCAGACGCTCTCCACGGAGATCTCAAGCAGAGCCAGCGCACCGCCGTGATGGATAAATTCAAATACGGCACCACCTCCGTGCTGGTTGCTACCGACGTGGCCGCAAGGGGCATAGACGTAAACGATGTGGAGTTTGTGTTTAACTATGACATACCACAGAACAACGAGTATTATGTCCACCGCATCGGCAGAACAGGCAGAGTCGGCAAGGACGGAACCTCAGTCACTATTTGCAGCGGCAGAAGGCAGGTCACGGAGCTGAAAAACATTGTCCGTGAGCTGAAGTGCACGATAAGCGAGATACCGGTCCCCACAGGAGACGAGATCAGGAGCCGTATGCACGAAAAAAATGCCGGTTGTGTCATTTCAGCACTTGAATCCGGCGCCGGAAAGGCTTATACTGATATGGTAAATATGCTGCTCGAAAAGGGCTATTCATTGTTTGACATTGCCGCAGCAGCACTTGAAATGAATTTTTCCGATAAGGAGATCAGGATAGCCGACATAAAGCAGGAGCGCAAGCAATACAGCAAAAACGGCAGCATTGACTTTGGCAGGATCGTAATTGATATCGGCAGGTCAAGTCATGCCGCACCTAACCATCTTGTGGCGTCTATTACAGAGAGAAGCTCCCTCCACGGGTCGGATATCGGAAAAATCGAGATTTATGACGACTATTCCATAGTCGCAGTGCCCTCGGATTCCATCGAGGACGTGATCGACCAAATGTACGGCGCCAAGGTCTGCGGAAGACCGGTCAAGACACGGGCTCTTGAGGAGCAGAAAAAAACTCCCCACCGCCAGCGCAGGCTTGGACATGACTCCGGCAGAGCAAAGCAGGGCTCATCACACAGCAGGGTACACGGTTCCTCTCCCAGATTCAACCGCAGGCACGGCGTATAATCAAAACAAAAACGGGGTGACCCCTATGAAAAAGCATATCTCACTGTTAGCCGCATTACTGGTCATGGCTGCATCGCTTTCATTGTCAGGCTGCGCAGGGAACAACAGGCAGGAGACCTCCTCCTCACAGCCCTCCCGATCCGTGTCCTCCGGTCAGGACACCTCCGTAGAGGAAGAATCCCATGATACGTCCAGGTCATCACATCAAAGTGAACCCTCTCCGGCTGAAAGCTCTTCGGCTTCGGAGATATCCAAGCCGCCGGAGCCTTCGTCCCCGGTCAGACTTCCTGAGGGCGTGTCAAGAGTGTCCGCCTCAAAGCTGAGATACACCTCCAGTGTGCTCTCACTTTCGGCTACATTTCCGGATGAATTCTGCATACTCAACACAGACTACATCCCTAAATACGGCATTTATCTGCAAAACACCGACGGAACCGCTACATTGTTGGCGGAGTCAGTGGAGGACACCACTCTCACCTATCGCCAGATGTCAGAATATCTGAAAAGCCGTTATCCCGATGCCAGAGTCTACACCACCGACCAGAAGGACGTTGTGTGCAGGATGACCACCACCGACCAGAGCGGAAATGAGATCTATGTATTCCAGAGGATAAAAATGAAAAACGGCGGCTACAACGAAATAGCGCTGTGCTGCCGCCCTGAAGATATTTCAAAATATGAGAGGTCCTTCAACGAGACCTCGCTCGCCTGAGTCATTATTGACTGTGTATTCCGTAATACCGCCCAAAGAATAAAGTTCGTTTTCGGGGGGCGTCGGGGGGACTTTTTCGCAAAAGGCCCCGACTCGCCGTCCGCAGACGGCGAAACACTGATTCATGTAAAAAATGAAATCGCTCGTGACCATCCAAAGACGGTCCGGGCGATCTTTTTTATTCCTCTGCTACTATCAGGCACCCTGAGGTGCAGCTCTTGACACAGATGCCAAAATCCTTGCAGCTCTCGCACTTGCTGCTGTCAACCACTGCAACATTGTCCACTACTTTGACAGCACCCATCGGGCACACTCTTTCACATCTTTTGCAGCCTATACAGCCGTTAGTGCACTGCTTCCTTGTCACAGCGCCCTTGTCCCTGCTGCTGCAGGTGACAACCACCCGCTTGACCTTCTTTTCAAGAGTGATAAGCTTGTTGGGACAGGTCTTTGCACAGAGTCCGCAGCCCACACACAGATTCTTATTTACCCTTGCAACCCCATGAATAACGCAGATAGCGTGCTCCGGACAGACTCCTGCACAATCCCCAAGACCGAGACAGCCAAAGCTGCAGGCACCCTTGCCCCCATAAAGAAGCTTGGCGCCCTTACAGGTGTTCATGCCGAAATAATCCACCTTATCCTGAGTCTTTGTGCAGTCACCTGAGCAATGCACCACGGCGATCTTGCTCTCGACCTCCGCAAACTCCTTGCCCAGAAGCTCACTAAGCTCCTTTGATACCTTGCCGCCTCCGGGGACGCAAAGATTTGTCGGGGTATCAGGCTTTTCACACAGTGCCTTTGCATAGCCGTCACATCCCGGAAAACCGCAGGCGCCGCAGTTAGCGCCCGGCAGACAATCCCTTATAGCCGGGAGCCTCTCGTCCTCCTTGACGGCCATTACCCTTGAAGCCACCACTAAAACAACCGCACAGATTATTCCCATCAGGACCACAGGTATCACTGCAGTCAGTATTGATTCCAAATCAAAAGCACCTCCGTCAAGAGAACAGGTTCTCTATTACTCCGCCAAAGCCCATAAACGAAAGAGACGTGATGGCTGCGGCAATAAGAGTTATGGGCAGTCCTCTGAAGCTTTCAGGAATATCGCTGCCCTCAATGGTGGAGCGCACACCCGAAAACATCACCATCGCAAGCATAAATCCAAGTCCGCTGCCAAGGGAGTTGACCATAGCCTCAAGGAAGGTATAGTTTTCACTGATGTTCAGGATCGTAACGCCCAGAACCGCACAGTTGGTGGTGATAAGAGGCAGATATACACCCAGAGATTTGTGCAGTGATGGCACGTATCTCTTGAGCACGATCTCAACAAGCTGCACCAGAGCAGCTATAACAAGAATAAATACTATAGTCTGCAGATAGCCCAGATCCTTTGGATCAAGCAGATACTTCTGTATCGGCCAGGTCACAGCCGTCGCAATGAGCATTACAAAGATAACCGCAAGGCTCATTCCCACTGCGGAGCCTAACTTCTTGGACACTCCAAGGAAGGGGCATATTCCCAGAAACTTTGAGAGCACATAGTTGTTGATAAACACCGCAGAAAGCAGTATTATTATCAG
This sequence comes from uncultured Ruminococcus sp., assembly GCA_902768825.1. Lineage (GTDB taxonomy): Bacteria > Bacillota > Clostridia > Oscillospirales > Acutalibacteraceae > UBA1213. The sequence goes on along the minus strand of CACXMR010000005.1, from coordinate 27,691 downwards.
ATTAGTCATCCTTTACTGCCTCCTTTGTGTCATTTGCGCAGACCTTGCCGCAGACATCCGCCTGAGGACAGCCCTCACAGCCGAAGTCGGTCTTTTTGGGCTTGTGCCTGCCGAATTTGTTTACACAGGCGATGAGCAGGCCAAAAACCAGGAAGCCTCCCGGCGCCATTGTCATAATAGATATCTTGTTGTCAACAAGGAAGGGTATCTCCATACCGCAGAAGGTGCCGTTGCCGAAGATCTCACGCACCGAAGCCATGAGGAACAGCGCTAAAGTAAAGCCGATGCCCATGCCCAGTCCGTCAAGGGCAGAGGCGAGCACCTTGTTTTTGCTTGCAAACATCTCAGCTCTGCCAAGTATTATACAGTTAACCACAATCAGAGGCAGATAAATTCCAAGGCTGTCGTTGAGTGCCGGCGCATAAGCCTTGACAAGCATCTGCACAGCCGTTACCAGACCGGCGATCAGGACAATATAGCAGGGTATTCGCACCTTGTCAGGAATTACCTTCCTCAGTGCAGAGATGAGTATATTAGAAAAAAGCAGTACCACCGTAGCAGCCACGCCCATTCCAAGGGCGTTTATCACGCTGGTAGAGGTGGCAAGGGTAGGACAGGTTCCCAGCACCAGCACGAGAACAGGGTTTTCCCTGATGATTCCCTTAGTAAAGTTGTTTAGTGTTCTCATGCCTTCACCTCCCCTGCCATTTTGCAGGCATCCAGAGCAATGGCAACCGCCTTTTTATAAGCCGTCGAGGATATTGTGGCTCCCGTTATGGTATCCACGGCAAGAGCACCCTGCTTATCCTTTCCGACAAATTTGTCTCTGTAGCCTGAATTGTTATCTACCGCCTTGGTACCAACACCCGTGGTCTCACTGTGAGAAAGGGTCTTTACACCCTTGACCCTGCCGTCCGGTCCGACTCCGCAGATGATCTTGATGTCTCCGCCATAGCCCTTTGTATGCACCTGTACGACATAGCCTGCATCATTGCTGGCCTTGTATATCTCATTTACACCCTCGGGCATGCCCGAAATGTCCAGTTTCTCAAATTTTTCCGCATCCGGCAGCACCTCGCTGCGGGCAGCGGCGGCGGCCTGTTCCTCAGCCTTTATGATAACCGACTGTGTGATCTGATTGACATAGGCAAGCATGGCAGTAACGACCAGACAGATGGAAGCAAGCACGATGATGGGCTTGAGAAGTTCCTTCATTTCTTAGCACCTCCCGCCAGAGGCTTTACCCTTGTGAGCTTGTCTATATACGGTGTGAGAATATTCATTATCAGTATGGAGAAGGATACACCCTCAGGGAGATTTCCCCAGAAGCGTATCAGAATGGTGATGAGACCGCAGCCTACACCAAATATGACCTTTCCCCATCTTGTGTGGGGCGTAGTGGCATAATCAGTGGCCATAAAGATAGCACCCAGCATAAGCCCCCCGGAAAGCACCTGATAAAGAGGGTCTTTGCCGCAGAAGAAGGACATGAGCGCCACTGTAGCGATAAACACAAGAGGAGTATGCCAGCTGATGACCCGCCTGATGATAAGATAAAGCCCGCCGATGAGAAGAGCAAGAGCACAGGTCTCACCCAGACAGCCGGCATGTTTGCCCAAAAACAGATCAATATATGAGGGCATCATTGAGGTACTGCCTTTTGCGGCAGCCGCAAGGGGAGTTGCAGACGATATGGCGTCGGGGGTCTTTAGTGTTCCGGGAAAGACCCAGTTGGTCATGGTGCCGGAAAAAGCTATCATCATAACTATCCTTGCGGTGATGGCAGGATTTGCGAAATTCTGCCCCAGCCCGCCGAAGAGCTGCTTTACCACCACAATAGCCACCAGACAGCCAAAGACCGCCTGCCACAGAGGAATACTCACCGGAAGATTGAAGGCAAGCAGTATTCCGGTCACTATGGCGCTAAGGTCGCCCACGGTGTTTTCACGCTTGCACAGCTTTTCAAAGCCGAATTCAAATACGATACAGGAAGCAACGCATACTCCTATCACTAAAAGACTTCTGGGGCCGAAAACCAGCACCGAGGCAACAGCGGCAGGCAGGAGAGCTATGATGACATCAAGCATTATCAGCCTTGTGCTCCGTCTCGTAAAAAAGTGCGGTGAAACAGAGGAAATGAGCTTACTCATTTTTTAGCCTCCTTTTCCTGTTTTTCCTGACGTTCCCTGACAGATCTTTCCTTGAAATCATTTTCTTTCCTTGCCTGACGTGCGGACAGGAACTTCCTCAGCACCTGTTTGCCAAGCTTGTTGGTCTGCACCAAGGGCCTGTGGGCAGGACAAACATAAGAACAGCACCCACATTCCATGCAGAGATCCACCTCAAGCCTCTCCAACGCAGCGCCGTCCTCAAGCTTGTAGGCTCTGGCAATAGACCTGGGGTCAAGTCTGAAGGGACAGTGAGCGGCACAGGCGCCGCAGGAAATGCAGGCGGTTATTTTGGGAGGACGTGCCTCCTTTTCATCCATAAAAATGACAGCGTTTGTATTCTTTAGTATAGGTTCATCCATTGACGGCACTGTAATTCCCATCATCGGCCCGCCGTAAAGCACCTTTGCGGGATCGCATTTTAACCCGCCCGAGGCCTCTGCAACGTCAGCTATGGACATACCTATAGGAACGATCACGTTTTTAGGCTCCTTCACAGCGGAGCCGTCCACGGTTATGCACTTTTCCACCAGCGGCATACCCGTCTCCATATATTCAGCGATAAAGGCAAGGGTCGTGACGTTAACCACGATCACCCCCACATCCAGCGGCAGACCGCCCCTGGGGATTATCCTGCCAAGGGTATTGTAAATCAGCACCTTCTCGCCACCCTGGGGATATACGGAAGGAAGCACATGCACCTCTACTCCCTCGGTCTCGGCGGCAAGCTCCTGCATGATCCTCACTGCCTCCCGCTTGTTGCTCTCGATGCCGATTATGAAGCGCCCGACATCCATATATCTTTTCAGCAGCCCTATGCCCTTGAATATATATTCGCCCTTTTCCACCATGGTCCTGGTATCGGAGGTAATATAAGGCTCGCACTCGGCGGCATTGATTATCACAGCCTCCACCTTTTTGAGGTCATGGACGTTGATCTTTACAAAGCTCGGGAAGCCGGCACCGCCCAATCCGACAACGCCGCTTTCCTTGACCGCCCTCACAAAGCTGTCAAAGTCCTTTACCTTGGGAGGTGCAAGCTTTTCATATCTTTCCTGCTTTCCGTCGGAGTCGATGACGACACAAGGGACCTTGACGCCCATGGAGGTCATTATCTCGTCAATTTTGCGTACTGTACCTGACACGCTTGAATGTATGTTTGATGAAACGAATCCGTCAGCCTCACCGATAAGCTGACCGACCTTCACCGTATCTCCCTTCTGGACTATCACTCTTGCATATTTCCCGATATGCATAGACATCGGTATCGTTACTGTTCCGGGTACACCGAGTCGGACAGAATGACTCTGAGCGGTGTTTTTATTGTGGGGTACCCTGATACCACCCATTCTCATAAGCTCTCTCCTTATCCTGAAGCCTTATAAACAAAGACTCACAGACACATATAAAGTCATTATACAACATTCTTCGACAATAACCAATTAGCATAACAGCCTATTTTTTAAAAATATTTTATCTAATATTCTGAAATATGCAAAAGTCAAGGCATAGCAGTAAGTTTTCTTTAACCCTGTAGAGACAGCTCCCCTATCATCATATTCACCAGACCGAGAAGATTGATGAAAAAAGGGTCCCGCCTGCACAGCACAAAGCTGACACGCCGGACCCGATGATTAATTAGCGGGGTATCGTAAAGTATAATCCCTTAACAGTAGATATCTTGCACAGTTTTCTATAACAAAATTCGTTATTTATGATAAAGCACTATAACCCCCGAATAATTGACTTTAGCAATTTAAAGTTTTATAATATGTAAGTGACTTGCATGATGGCAGTTCGTTTTTATTGCCTGCTGAGAAGCCTGTCGGCATTTTGTGACAGAATCAGCTCCTTTTCTTCATCGCTGACCCCGGACATGGCTCTGAAATGCTCAAGAGTTTCGTTCTGGTCGTTCCAGGGACTGTCGGTGGCAAAAAGCATCCTGTCGGCACCGTGTATTCTTATTACTTCGGCTACATCCTCGTCCGAGGTCTCGCAGAATTCCATGATCTCGTTGAAGGAACAGCTTATATCAATGTAGCAATTTGTGCCTGCAAGATATTTCATTACGTCCTTGTGTGCAAACATTCCGCCAAGATGTGCAAATATCATAAACGGCTCCTTGACTCCGGTTTCTTCAAAGACCCTGTCAAGGACATACCTTGCCCTCTGAGGCGTGCAGTGCACTACCTCAAATGCGGGATCTACACCTGCATGGGAGACCACCAACAACCCGAGCCTTGCACACTCACGGATTATCCTTATATATCGCTCATCGTCGATAAAGGTGTTCGTATAATCCGGATGTATCTTTATACCGAAAAAACCCATGTCCTTCAGGTATCGGAGCTTTTCCTCCGGATCATCGTCATCCGGGTGTATCGCCCCGAAGGAAATAAGCTGTGGATAGGTCTTGTTTATTTCCAGTGCGAATCTGTTTATGGTGTCAAACTGATCCTTCCTTGTCGCAACAGGGAGTATTACGGATCTTTCTATGCCTCCCTTTTCCATACTATGCAGCAAGCCTCTGACGGTTCCGTCTGAAAAGGTCTTGACCACCTTGGCATTACCCTTCAGCTTTTCTATTGTCCTTTCCGCTAACTTGTCGGGATAAACGTGTGTATGAAAATCTGTTACCATATGCCACCTCGTAAATTTGTATCAAATAATATGTTATGTTTTGTGCTGTGCTTTTTTGCAATACAGAATATATCACATATTATTTAATTAATATTTCCATAAAGGAATAAAACAAAGGAGACAGAATAAAAATGGATATGTTCATCAAAATCATGTTCCTTGTTGTTTTCTTTGCGGTGATGATAGGAGTAGGTATCTACTGCCGCAAGCAGGCAACAAACGTGAACGGCTTCGTCCTCGGAAACCGATCTGTAGGACCGTGGCTGACAGCATTTGCCTTCGGAACCTCTTACTTTTCAGCGGTTATCTTCGTAGGCTATGCCGGTCAGTTCGGCTGGAGATTCGGACTTGCTTCCACATGGATCGGTCTTGGCAATGCCTTCATCGGTTCGCTCCTTGCCTGGAATATCCTTGGCAGGCGTACCCGTGTTATGACCCAGCACCTTGACTCAGCCACCATGCCCGACTTTTTTGCAAAGAGATATGATTCCAAGGCGTTGAAGATCGCAGCCTCCATCATCATCTTCATCTTCCTCATCCCCTATACGGCATCTCTCTACAACGGTCTTTCAAGACTCTTTGAAATGGCATTCGGCATTCCCTATACCTACTGTGTTATCGCCATGGCAGTGCTGACGGGAATATATGTAGTGCTGGGCGGCTATATGGCAACCGCCATCAACGACTTTATCCAGGGCATTATCATGCTTGCGGGTATCGTCGCAGTAATAATCGCCGTTATGCAGCAAAACGGCGGACTTATGGAGAGTATCGCAAAGCTTTCGCAGGAGAGCATCACGACAGACGCCGGAACACAATTCAACGGCGTGTTTACCTCCTTCTTCGGGCCTGATATTTTTGCACTTATCGGCGTTGTCATCCTTACCTCCCTGGGAACATGGGGACTTCCTCAGATGGTTCAGAAGTTCTATGCTATCAAGTCAGAAAAATCCATCAGCACCGGCACCATAGTTTCCACCATTTTTGCAATCATCGTGGCAGGCGGCTGCTACTTCCTGGGCGGCTTCGGACGTCTCTTCGGCACTGCTGATCCCGCTACCGGCAAGCCCGTGGGCGGCTATGACTCTGTTATCCCTGAGATGCTCCAGAATCTCTCCCCCCTGCTCATCGGAATCGTTGTTGTTTTGGTGCTTTCCGCATCCATGAGCACACTTTCGAGTCTCGTGCTCACATCAAGCTCAGTGCTCACCATCGACTTCATCGACCCGGTGTTCTGCAAGAAAAAGGCCATGTCCGAAAAGAAAAAGGTCCTCTGGATGCGTGTGTTTATCGTGTTCTTCATTGCTGTCTCAGCAGTTATTGCGATAGTTCAGGCAAACTCACCCGTACTCTTCATTTCTCAGATGATGGGCGTTTCATGGGGCGCACTTGCAGGCGCATTCCTCGCTCCCTTTATGTATGGTCTTTATATGAAGCGTGTGCCTAAGATCGCCGTATGGATAAACTTTGTAATTGGCATAGGCATTTCGCTTGCGTCATTCGTATGCAACATGGCTAATATCAAGTTTGACAATGCTGTGCTCGAATACTTCAAGTCACCCATCAACGCAGGAATGCTTGCGATGGTGCTGGGTATCGTAATAACTCCCATCATCGCCCTTATCGCTCCGGCAAAGGACAAGGAGAGAGTGGCCGGAATCTTCTCATGCTACAACAAGAAGGTCACAGTATCCTCCAAGAAGGCAATTATCGAGGACGAGCCGGAAGATGAGTCTGCACAAGCCGCTGTAAAGGCTGCAAAGGCTCAGTCAAAATCAAAAAACAGCAACCCCAGGAAAAAAAGCAAAAAGAAATAAATCTCATCTCAGAGAACCAAAATATTAGCAAAGGAAATGATTAAAATGATGTTCCAGAAAGACATTGAGACCCTTCCAAGACAGGAAATCGAGCGAATACAGCTTGAGCGCCTCAAGGATACCGTCAAGTATTGCTATGACAATATTCCTCTCTATCACAAGCGTCTGACAGATGCCGGCGTCGGTGACGGCTCAAAAATCAAGGAGCTTTCCGACATTCAGTACATTCCCTTCACGACAAAGGACGATTTCCGTGACAACTATCCCTTTGGTATGGTAGCCACTCCTATGAAGGATATCGTTCGCATCCACGCTTCATCAGGCACTACCGGCAAGCCTACGGTGGGCGTCTACACCAAGGAGGACATCAAAATCTGGGCAGATCTTGTCGCCCGTGTGGCAGTTGCAGGCGGCGTTACCGCCGATGACGTCATCCAGATCAGCTTTGGCTACGGTCTTTTTACAGGCGCTCTCGGACTTCACTACGGCATGGAAAACATCGGTGCCTGCGTTATCCCTGCCTCCTCAGGCAACACCGAAAAGCAGCTTATGATGCTTCGTGACTATGGTGTTACAGGACTTGTGGCAACCCCCTCCTATGCCCTCTATCTTTCAGAGGCGGCAAAGGAAGCAGGCTATCCCCTCAGCGACTACAAGCTCAGGCTGGGCATCCTCGGTTCTGAGCCCTGCACTCCGGCAATGCGCGCACAGATCGAAGCAAACTTCAATATCCGTGTATCTGACAACTACGGCATGACAGAGCTTGGAGGACCCGGAGTTTCCGGCGACTGCGAGGCTCGTGACGGTATGCACTTTGCAGAGGACCACTTCCTGCCGGAGATCATCGACCACGATACAGGCGCACGTCTTGGCGAAGGACAGATCGGCGAGCTTGTAATAACCACTCTTACAAGGCGTGGTATGCCCGTCCTCAGATACAGAACCAAGGACATCACCAAGATCACCTACGACCCCTGTTCCTGCGGCCGCACCCATGCCCGTATGGCAAAGACCATGGGCAGAACTGACGATATGCTCATCATCAAGGGTGTAAACGTGTTCCCGACACAGATCGAAAACATCCTCATCAACATCAACGACATTGCTCCCCACTATATTCTTGTCATCACCCGTGAGCACTTCAGAGACAGCCTGGAGATCAAGGTAGAGCTTACCAATGCGGAGCTTCTTGACAACTTCCAGCGTCTCAGCGACCTCCAGAGGCACATTGAGGCCAAGATGCAGTCCATTCTCGGTCTGCGCACAAAGGTAACTCTCGTTCCGCCCAAAACTATCGAGCGTTTCCAGGGCAAGGCAAGACGTATCGTAGATCTCCGCAACCAGTGATCGGCGGCGGCAAGCTGCCGCTCCCAATTTCGCGGCGGCAGAAAAACGAATTTGTAAATGCACCCTCGCGGCGGCAAGCTGCCGCTCCCGTGTTCGCGGGGTTCGCTTCACTTCGTTACGCTCTGTGTACGGATCAAAACTGCACCCTCGCGGTTGTTACTATCTTCACGCGGACACAGAAGTATCGCATCGAAGTAACTTTCAGCGCGAACAGCGTTTTCGGGGGTGTTGGGGGGACTTTTTCGCAAAAGTCCCCCTGACTATCAATTTATATTCTATATGCAAGGTGGTAAGAAAATGAAAGAATTACTGATAGGCAACGCAGCGCTTGCCCGTGGTCTCTATGAGGCAGGCTGCTCCGTTATCTCAAGCTATCCCGGTACTCCCAGCACGGAGATCACCGAGGAATTTGCTAAATTCAACGACGCCTACTGCGAGTGGGCACCCAACGAAAAAGTGGCAACCGAGGCAGCCTTCGGAGCAGCTCTCAGAGGCAAACGTGCAGCCTGCTGCATGAAGCACGTAGGTCTCAATGTTGCAGCAGACCCGCTCTTTACAATGTCCTACACAGGCGTAAACGCTGGTCTTGTTATATGCGTAGCCGATGACCCCGGCATGCACTCATCTCAGAACGAGCAGGATTCCCGTCACTATGCCATAGCTGCAAAGGTTCCCATGCTGGAGCCCGCAGACTCTCAGGAAGCCCTCGACTTTGCAAAGATCGCCTATGAGATCTCAGAGCAGTTTGACACTCCCGTATTCATCAAGATGTGTACCCGTGTGGCTCATTCCCAGAGCATTGTGGAAAAGGGCGAAAGAGTCGAAGTTACCAAGGAATATGTCAAGAACCCCAGAAAGTATATCATGGCTCCCGCAAACGCCATAGCCCGCCACCCCTTTGTTGAGGAAAGGACTGCAAAGCTCACTGACTATGCAGAGACCTCTCCCCTTAACCGCATTGAGGAAGGCGACGGCAGCTATGACTTCGGCATTATCACATCGTCAACATCATACCAGTATGTCAAAGAGGTATTCGGCGACAGTGTGAGTGTGCTCAAGCTGGGCATGGTCAATCCCCTGCCTGTAAAGCTCATCAAGGATTTTGCCGCAAAGGTCGGCAAGGTCTATGTCATAGAGGAGCTTGACCCGATCATTGAGAATTTCTGCAAAACTATCGGCGTTGATGTAGTGGGCAAGGATAAGTTCTCAATTCTTGGAGAGTTTTCACAGAAAACTATAGCAAAAGCCTTTGGCATGGATGACAAGGAAAAGGTCAGCCTTGACACGGACATTCCCGTAAGACCTCCTATGATGTGCGCAGGCTGTCCCCACCGTGGAATGTACTATGTTCTGGCAAAGAACAAGATCACTGTCCTCGGCGACATCGGCTGCTACACCCTGGGCTCAATGCCTCCCCTCAATGCCCTTGACATGACCCTCTGTATGGGTGCATCCGTATCAGGCATCCACGGCTATAACAAGGCAGGCGGCAGCGAGACTGAAAACAAAACCGTTTGTGTCATCGGCGACTCCACCTTTATGCACTCCGGAGTCACGGGCCTTATCAATATCGCATACAACCAGTCAAATTCAACAGTAATCATCCTTGACAACTCCATCACCGGCATGACCGGACATCAGCAAAACCCCACCACAGGCTACAATATCAAGGGCGATCCCGCAGGCAAGGTGGATCTTGAGGCTCTCTGCCATTCCGTGGGCATTAATTCCGTGAGAGTAGTGGATCCCTACAACCTTGAAGAGTGTGAGAGAGTCGTCAAAGAAGAGCTTGCAAAGAACGAGCCTTCGGTCATTATTTCCCGCAGACCCTGCGTCCTCCTCAAGTATGTCAAGCCGAAGAAACCCCTGCACGTCAACACCGAAAAGTGCAGAGGCTGCAAGAGATGCATGAAGTTCGGCTGTCCGGCCATCTCCTTCAGAGACGGTCACGCAGTGGTTGACAACACGCTTTGCATAGGCTGCGGCGTCTGTGCCGGACTCTGTCCCTTTGACGCATTTGAAAGTGAGGGTAAATAATATGGCAACAAAGAATATCATGATCGTCGGAGTGGGCGGACAGGGTTCGCTTCTTGCCTCTAAGCTTCTCGGCAGACTCCTGGTTGACGAGGGATACGACGTTAAAGTAAGTGAGGTTCACGGCATGAGCCAGAGAGGCGGCTCCGTTGTCACCTATGTCAGATTCGGCGAGAAGGTCTATTCTCCCATCATCGACGAGGGCGAAGCAGACTTCATCGTAAGCTTTGAAAAGATCGAAGCAGCAAGATATATCAGAGATCTGAAAAAGGGCGGCACAGTCATCGTCAACACCCAGCAGATAGACCCCATGCCCGTCATCATCGGCAATGCCACATATCCCGCAAACGTGCTTGACGAGATGAAGGAAAAGGGGGTCAACGTAGACGCAATAGATGCACTTTCCCTTGCCACCGACGCCGGTTCCGCAAAGGCCTGCAACATTGTTCTCATGGGCAGGCTCGCAAAGTATTTTGATATTCCTTATGACAAGTGGGTAGCGGCTATCGAAAAAATCGTTAAACCCGCCTTCATAGAGATTAACAAAAAAGCCTTTGATCTGGGCTACAACAACTGATCGAGCATTTTTTCCATTTACCCCAAGCGAGAAATAAAGGAAAACTAAACAGAAAGAAAGTGATCGCCCGTGTCAAAAAACTATTTCCAACCAGAGCAGGAGACCATGCCCCTTGAAGACCTGAAAAAACTCCAGAATGAAAAGCTGGTAAAGCAGGTCAGATACGTCTATGACAACGTGAAGTATTACCGTGACCTTATGGATGAAAAGGGTATTTCACCCGATGACATCAAGGGAACCGAGGATCTCCACAAGCTGCCCTTCCTGAAGAAGGATGACCTGAGAGATGCCTATCCCTATGGGCTTTTGGCCACCGATCTTAAAAACTGCGTCCGCATCCACTCAACCTCAGGCACCACAGGCAAGCGTGTAGTAGCCTTTTATACCCAGAATGACATTGATCTGTGGGAGGACTGCTGTGCCCGTGCGCTGGTCGCCGCAGGCGCAACCTCGGAGGATGTCTGCCAGGTCTGCTACGGCTATGGTCTCTTCACCGGAGGTTCAGGTCTCCACGGAGGCTCTCACCGTCTCGGCAGCCTGACACTGCCTATGTCAAGCGGCAACACCGACAGACAGATACAGTTTATGATGGACCTCAACTCCACAGTTCTGTGCTGCACACCCTCTTATGCTGCATATATCGGCGAGACTCTCAAGGAAAAGGGCTATAAGCCGGAGGACAACAAGCTCAAGTGCGGCATCTTTGGTGCAGAGCCCTGGACAGAGGAAATGCGCCGTGACATCGAAAAAAGCCTTGGCATCAAAGCATACGATATTTATGGACTCACCGAGCTGAGCGGTCCCGGCGTTGCCTTTGAATGTGAAGAGCAGAGAGGAATGCACATCAACGAGGATCACTTCATCGCCGAAATAATCGACCCCAACACAGGCGAGGTATTGCCTGAGGGCACAAAGGGCGAGCTTGTGTTTACATCCCTTGACAAGGAAGCCTTCCCCCTGCTGCGTTACCGCACAAGGGATATATGCGTGCTTTCCCGTGAAAAGTGCTCCTGCGGAAGAACCTTTATCCGCATGGCTAAGCCCATGGGACGCTCCGACGACATGATGATCATTCGTGGAGTCAACGTATTCCCGAGCCAGATCGAGGCGGTACTCCTCAACAACGGCTATGCTCCCAACTATCAGATCATCGTTGACAGAATCAACAACACCGATACCTTTGACATCAATGTAGAGATGAAGGAAGAGGACTTCTCGGATATTCCTGTCAACATCACAAAGAGAGAAAAAGAGCTCCAGAATGCTATGAAGGCAATGCTGGGAATCAACCCCAAGATACATCTGATGGCTCCCAAGAGCATCGCGCGCTCCGAGGGCAAGGCTGTAAGGATCGTAGACAAGCGTAAGCGTCTGGGCATCAACACCTGATGCTATGTCATTAGTGACAAATGAGATCAGTCCCGTGACTGTTATCATAATACAAAGGAGGAATAATCATGGCAATCAAACAGATCTCTATTTTTGTAGAAAACAAGGAAGGCAAGCTGGTGACCATTACCGATTCAATCGCCAACGTAGGCATTGATATCCGTGCTCTCAGCGTAGCCGACACACAGGATTTCGGCATCTTCCGTCTGATCGTCACAGATCCCGAGGGAGCAAAAAAAGCTCTTGAATATTCCGGCTGCTTTGTTTCCATCACAAAGGTCGTCGGTGTTTCAATCCCCGATGAGCCCGGCTCACTTGCAAAGATAGTCAGCATTCTGGCAAGGCACAACATCAACATCGAGTATATGTATGCTTTCATAGCCGTCTCCGGCAAGGAAGCAAGCGTGGTGCTGAGGGTTGCAGACAACGAGACAGCCGAAAAGATTCTCACCGAAAACGGTGTAAAGCTTCTTAACGAAAGCGACATCGTAAAGCTCTGATAATAGCATAGGGCAAAAAATTACAGTGCAGATCACAATGGTCTGCACTGTTTGTTTTTATATAAGCCGCCATGCAGCGGCAAGCTGCCGCTCCCTATTTCGCGTTGATAGTCTTTCGGAATTGCTACCTTTGTTTCCGCGGGATGAAAGAATGTAAGAACCGTGAGCAGCGGCAAGCTGCCGCTCCCTATTTCGCGTTGATAGTCTT
>CACXMR010000005.1:0-14984 GCA_902768825.1 uncultured Ruminococcus sp. | reverse complement strand
CCTATTTCGCGTTGATAGTCTTTCGGAATTGCTACCTTTGTTTCCGCGGGATGAAAGAATGTAAGAACCGCCAGCAGCGGCAAGCTGCCGCTCCCTATTTCGCGTTGATAGTCTTTCGGAATTGCTACCTTTGTTTCCGCGGGATGAAAGAATGTAAGAAGTGCGAGCAGCCTACTGAGAAATCAGTTTTTCTGCCCCCGCAAAGTCGGGTGCGTTAGCTTACCGCTCGGTGCAGAACTCGACTTTTTTGCCTTCGAGTATCATGTTGGTCGTTCTGACAGCACACATCTTGCCACACATGGAACAGGTGTGCCTGTCTGCAGGGGGAGTGCTCTCAAAATATTCCCGCGCCTTGTCTCCGTCAACTGCGATCTTGAACATCTCTTCCCAGTCTACCTTGTGCCTTGCCTCTGCCATGGCATTGTCCAGGTCTCTGGCGTGAGGCACACCCTTTGCGATGTCTGCTGCGTGGGCTGCGATCCTGCTGGCTATGATGCCCTCCTTGACGTCGTTGATGTCAGGCAGCCTGAGATGCTCGGCAGGGGTCACATAGCACAGGAAATCCGCACCTGACGCCGCCGCTATAGCGCCGCCTATCGCCGATGTGATGTGGTCATATCCCGGGAAGATATCCGTGACCAGCGGTCCTAATACATAGAAGGGCGCATTGTGGCATATCCTCTTCTGCATCTTCATGTTGGCTGCTATCTCGTCCATCGCCATGTGTCCGGGACCCTCTACCATTACCTGGACATTCCTTGCCCAGGCTCTTTCCGTCAGCGCTCCAAGCTCGATAAGCTCCGAGACCTGCCCCGCATCTGTTGCGTCGTCTATACATCCCGGCCTCAGAGCATCGCCAAGGCTTATGGTCACATCGTATTCCTCAAGGATATCCAGCACTTTGTCATAATACTCATAGAAGGGGTTTTCATTCCCTGTCATCATCATCCACGCAAAGAGCAGGGAGCCTCCTCTGGATACGATGTTCATTTTTCTCTTGTCCCTCATAAAGGCTTCCACTGCGCGGCGGTTAATGCCGGCGTGTATGGTCATGAAATCCACGCCCTCCTCGGCATGGGCACGAACCACCTTCAGAAAATCCTCAGCAGTTATCTCAAGCAGATCCTTTTCAAGATATCCGATAGCGTCATACATGGGCACTGTGCCTATCATGGCAGGAGATTTTTTTACAAGCTCCTGACGGAAGGTGTTGGTCTTGCCGTAATTGCTCAGATCCATTATAGCCTCGGCGCCAAATTTGAGAGCCATGTCCACCTTCTGCATTTCCACGTCATAATTCTTGCAGTCGCCGGAAATACCAAGGTTTACGTTTATCTTAGTCCTGAGACCGGCACCGATACCCTCAGCGGAAAGAGATTTGTGGTTGATATTGCAGGGTATGCACACCTCGCCTATGGCTACCGAACGCATAATCTCCTCAGGAGTCTTATACTCCTTTTCGGCTACCGTCCTCATTTCAGGGGTGATTATCCCCTTTTTTGCTGCTTCCATCTGTGTTTTGTATTCTCTCATTGTTGTCATCCTTTCAGTCATCAATTCAATGGGCAAATCTGCTGTCAAGGTCAAACGCATGGTTCATAGGTCCCGAGCCCTTGCCAAGGTCAAGCATAGCTCCCAGTGCTCCGGAAATATACTCCTTAGCCCTCTCTACAGCGCTCACAAGGGGATAACCCTTTGCAAGGTTTGCCGCTATAGCCGAGGAAAGTGTACAGCCTGTACCGTGGGTATTGGGATTGTTTATCCGCTTTCCCTCAAAATAGGTAAGCTTTCCCTCCGCATAGAGCATATCATTGGCATCGTTAATGCTGTGGCCGCCCTTTATCAGCACTGCACAGCCCAGCTCGTCTCCGATAGCCCTGGCAGCGGCTTCCATATCCCTCTCATCCCTGATGGTCATTCCGGAGAGCACCTCAGCCTCGGGAATATTGGGAGTAATAACGTCAGCCACAGGCAGCAGCCGGGTTTTGAGGGTCACTATTGCGTCGTCGCTGATGAGCCTTGCACCGCTTGTAGCAACCATCACCGGGTCGGCAACCACATTTCGGGCATTATAATGTATCAGCCTGTCAGCTATCACCTCGATGAGAGCCGTCGATGATACCATGCCTATCTTCACCGCATCGGGAAATATATCCTCAAATACGGCATCGATCTCCTTTCTGAGGAAATCCGCATCTGCTTCGAGGATTGCCGAAACTCCCATGGTATTCTGTGCTGTAAGTGCAGTTACCGCACTCATGGCATATACACCATTGAGCGTCATTGTCTTGATGTCCGCCTGGATTCCGGCACCTCCGCAGGAATCGCTTCCTGCGATTGATAATGCTGTTTTCATCGTGATCTTCCTTTGCATTATTTTTGTATAGCGTCACGAAGTGGTGTCCCCGACCTGACGCTTTTCCATAAATGGATTATTTGCGGCAGTCCGCCGCTGTATGATGATCCGCACTATAAAAGGCGGTCATACTCCCTTTGTCAATAGCCTGCTGATCTCCTTCAGCTCAGAAGCTGCTTTTTGGGGATCATCGCTTTTCATTATTGCCGAGACCACACAAATGCCCGCTATGCCGGTATTTTCAAGCACATGGCAGTTATCCTTGTTAAGGCCTCCGATAGCGTTTACGGGAATGCTCACTGCACTGCAGATAGCCCTGAGGGTATCTACAGAGGTCAGCACTGTTTTCACCTTGGTGGTGGTAGGATAAATTGCCCCCACACCCAGATAATCAGCACCGCTTTTCACGGCTTCAAGAGCCTGCTCAACCGTCTTTGTGGTGGCACCTATTATCATGCTGTCGCCGGCTATGCGTCTTGCCGTGCTGACGGGCATATCGCTCTGACCGAGATGTACTCCCTCGGCATTGACAGCCATGGCAACATCAAGCCTGTCGTCAATTATAAGCGGCACTCCATATCTCATTGCGATCTCGTGCACCCTCTCGGCAAGCCTGATATATTCCCTTGTGGTCTTGTTCTTCTCACGCAGCTGCATTATGGTCACACCGCCGGAAAGAGCGGCCTCGACCCTGCGGTAAAACTCCTCTTCCTCATAGCCTGTACTATCCGTTATGAAGTAGAGACTCGTATCAAACTGTTTCAACTTTTCTTTCCTCCAGTCTTATGCGCTCAGTTATTTCCTCCTCCGATATTGTGGAAAGAGCATCGAACAGCGCCCATGAAAAGCTGCCCATACCCCTGCTCACTGACGCAAGCTCTCCACATATTCCAAGGACACTACAGGCAGCCGCCGACGCCTCAAAGCCACCGGCACATGAGAGATATGCACCCGCCAAAGCTCCCTGCATACAGCCTGTGCCTGTTATCTCACCAAGGCGGGGCGTACCGTTATCACAAAACAAAGCCCTCTGCCCGTCGGTCACGATGTCTCTCCTGCCGCTTGCCAGAATCACCGCATTTAAGCTCCGGGCAGAGCCTACAGCAGCCCTCAGCGTCATTTCAAAGGTTGCCGAGCTGTGGGAATCCACCCCTGAGCTTTTGTAATTTTCGTCACTCAGCGCACAGATTTCGGAATAGTTGCCCTTAATGACAGTGGGGGGAAAATCCCTTATCAGCCTGTGTGCAAACTCTCTCCTGAGAGTCGAGCATGATATGCCCACCACATCCAGAATAACGGGTATATTATGTTCCCTTGCAACCTCTGCGGATATCCTGATGGACTGCATCCTTGCGTCGGTTATGTTTGCGATATTAAGCATCAGCGCATCAGCCGTCCGGGTAATCTCAGCCGCCTCAAGAGGGTGCTCAGCCATGATAGGTCTGGCCCCTGCCGACAGCACCGTATTTGCGCACTGATTAATAGATATAGGGTTTGTTATGCAGTGGATCAGAGGTCGCTTTGCCTGCACCTCAGCCCTGATCATCTGGATTTCCCTTGCCGTCATCGGATCACCGCCTTATTTCTGTACAGTCTCAGGGCTTTCCTGTTTCTCAGCCGGAACTTTGCTCCTGCCCCTGAAGGTCTTTACGAAGTAGTATATCAGACCTGCCACAATAAAAGCCCCCATGGATGACAAAGCTATGATGTTCCACAATGTAGAGCCTATGCCAAAGATACTTGTCAGTATGCTGATAACAAGATACACAATTACACCAAAGGCGGCTATAGCCACTGCATTGCCAAACACACCTGTGTTATCCTCATAAGCTCTGGTCTCCAGCATGATCTGGAACTTCCTCAGCAGACCCGTATTTGCCAGCTTCTTGAGGAAAACATAGGCAATACTTCCCCCTATGAGGGTGCCGCAGATGAACGAGGGCACATAAAACATCCATGTAAGGCCTGTCTTGCCCCAGAACAGCGTCATCACCGGATAGGAAACAATAGCACCGATAATACCTGTGCCGATGATTTCACCAAGAACAGCCATGATTATCTTTCCCTTTGACAATCTGTAGAACACGCCCGACAGAAACGCACCAAAAACGGCGCCGGTCAGTGCAAGTGGCGGAATGCCCATCAATGTCATCCTGATGATGCCGATAATCGTAGCACAGGCAAGAGAGTACCACGGCCCCAGCAGCACCGAACAGGTTATGTTGATAAAATGCGCCATAGGGCACATTCCTTCAAATCTGAGTATGGGTGAGATCACGACACCCAGAGCGATCATAAAAGCCATCACAGACAGCTTCAAAAGCTGACTTTTGTGTTTCATATTGATTCCTTCTTCATAATTAATAAAGATTACGGATACAAAGCATCCGCACGGTCGAGGATCAATTTCCTCCTCTCACGCCGAAACACGGCTTCCCATCGCAAAAAAATCAACGAACACAAGGCGCTCCCCTTCTGTCCTGAACAGCCCCTATGACACCTCCTCCGCTGGGCAAAGGCTTATTCTTGAAACCGCAAAACCCAATAGAAACAATCGCCCCCTGCCCGGCTTGAACGCTTAAGTGTTTCGCCGTCTGCGGACGTCGAGTCAGGAGGGACTTTTGCGAAAAAGTCCCTCCTGACAACCACCGAAAACGAACTTTCGTCGAAAGCGAGCTTTATTACTCGGGTAGTTTCGTGGATTCAGATAATTGAATAAACAGGAGATTTTGCGAAAAAGTCCCTCCTGACAACCACCGAAAACAAACTTTCATCGAAAGCGAGCTTTATTACTCGGGTAGTTTCGTGGATTCAGGTAATTGAATAACAGGAGCTTTTGCGAAAAAGTCATTGAATAACAGGAGCTTTTGCGAAAAAGTCCCTCCTGACAACCACCGAAAACGAACTTTCGTCGAAAGCGAGCTTTATTACTCGGGTAGTTTCGTGGATCCAGATAATTGAATAACAGGATCTTTTGCGAAAAAGTCCCTCCTGACAACCACCGAAAACGAACTTTCGTCGAAAACGAGCTTTATTACTCGGGTAGTTTCACGGATCCTGATAATTGAATAACAGGAGCTTTTGCGAAAAAGTTCCTCCTGACAACCACCGAAAACGAACCTTCATCGAAAGCGAGCTTTATTACTCGGGTAGTTTCACGGATTCAGGTAAATATATTAAACAAAGGGACACTCCCCTGCGGAATGTCCCTAAAAAGCCCATTATGTAACTTCCTACGGCGGCATTATCCGCATCAGGTAAAGGGTCGAAGTTTGCAAAACTTCCTCTCAGCCTGTCTACAAGCTCCCCTGTTTGCATAGTAATTATATCACTGTGTCTCGCTCTTGT
The DNA here is from genome assembly GCA_902768825.1 of uncultured Ruminococcus sp. Taxonomy (GTDB): domain Bacteria; phylum Bacillota; class Clostridia; order Oscillospirales; family Acutalibacteraceae; genus UBA1213. Next base: position 9,280 of record CACXMR010000005.1, on the reverse strand, counting down.
CAACCGTTGTGTTAGCCTTATCGCCGCTGTCTCTGCGGCCCTTGCAAATGGTATTAGGGCACCCGTTACAGCCGCATGAACAGCCGCCCTTGCCCTTCTGTTTGTTTCTTATCATTATCCCGATTATCACCGCAACCAGGACTAACAACACGATAGAAATAATAATATCGGCCAAACTCATAAGCTACACCCCACAGGCCATACATATCAGATAAACCACCATCGAAACCGCCCAGGCAACTGCGCATTGCCAGATAATCAGTACTCCTGCCCACTTGCGTCCCAGCTCTCTGCGCACCGAAGCGATAGCCGCCACACACGGTGTATACAGCAGACTGAAGGTAAGCATAGAAGCCGCTGTCAGTGCAGTGATCGCTGTAGTAATGCCGCCTCCATACAGCACCTCAAGGGACGCCACAACGCCCTCCTTGGCTATGAAGCCGCTGATAAGAGCGGTGACTATCCTCCAGTCATTAAGCCCGATGGGGGCAAACAACGGAGCTAATACGCCCGAAATCATAGCAAGGATGCTGTCCTGAGAGTTTTCCACCATGTTCATGCGGTAATCGAAATTCTGCAGGAACCACACGACGATAGTCGCTATGAATATCACGGTAAAGGCTCTCTGCAAAAAATCCTTGCATTTGTCCCACAGCAGCATTATCACGTTTCTGGCACCCGGCAGCCTGTAATTGGGCAGTTCCATGACAAACGGAACCGCCTCACCCTTAAAGAGGGTCTTTTTATATATCAATGCGATCACAATGCCTATGAGAATGCCAAGAACATACAAGCCGGAGATTATCAGCCACTTGTACTGAGAGAAAAAGACATTGACAAAAAAGGCATATATAGGAAGCTTTGCCGTACAGCTCATAAACGGTGTCAGCAGGATTGTCATTTTTCGGTCACGTTCACTTGGGAGAGTCCTGGTTGACATAACCGCAGGGACGGTACAGCCAAAGCCTATCAGCAGCGGCACGATGCTCCGGCCCGAAAGACCTATCCGTCTGAGCAGCTTATCCATAAAGAAAGCCACCCTCGCAAGATAGCCGCTGTCCTCAAGCAGAGACAAAAAGAGAAACAGCGTTATTATTATAGGCAGGAAGGTCAGCACACTGCCCACACCCGCAAATATTCCGTCAATTATCAGTCCTGTCAGGAAAGGGTTCACGTTAGCCCCCTCCATCCAATCTCTGGCACATCCTGACAGAGTATCTATCCCGGACTCCATCAGTCTTTGCAAAGTGCCTCCTATGACCTCAAAGGTCAGGAAGAATATGGTCACCATTATCAGCAGGAACATAGGTATCGCAGTAAAACGCCCTGTCAGCACACGGTCTATCCTTCTGCTGCGCTGGTGCTCCTTGCTTTCCACCGGCTTTACTACAGTTTCATCGCACACTCTCCGGATAAACGAAAACCGCATATCCGCAATTGCAGCGTTTCTGTCCATGCCGCATTCCTTTTCCATCTGCGTCACGATATGCTCGAGAGCGTCCTTCTCGTTTTCGTTGAGATTCAGCTTTTCAAAGACAAGCTTATCCCCTTCCACCAGCTTTGACGCTGCAAACCGGACCGGCCAGCCAACATTTTTTGCCTTGTCCTCAATAAGATGAATAACTGCATGCAGACACCGGTGAAGTGCGCCGTTATGATCCTCTGACCGGCAGAAATCCTGTCGTCCGGGTTTTTCCTGATAATGAGCTATGTGTATAGCATGCTTTACCAGCTCATCGACTCCCTGGTTTTTAGCCGCAGAGATAGGCACCACCGGCACCCCCAGCAGCTTTTCCAAGGTGTTGATCTCCACCGACCCGCTGTTTGAGGTCATTTCGTCCATCATGTTCAGGGCTACCACCACAGGTATATCTATTTCAAGCAGCTGCATTGTCAGATAAAGGTTCCTCTCAATGTTGGTAGCGTCCACGATGTTGATTATCGCCTTTGGCTTGCTCTCCAGCACGAAGTTACGGGAGACTATCTCCTCCTCGGTATAGGGCGACATGGAATAAATTCCGGGCAAATCGGTTATTACCGTTTTGGGGTAACCCTTGATAACGCCGTCCTTGCGGTCAACCGTAACCCCGGGGAAATTTCCCACGTGCTGATTTGACCCGGTCAGACGGTTAAACAGTGTAGTTTTGCCGCTGTTCTGATTGCCCACCAATGCAAAGGACAGAACGGTATCCTCCGGCAAAGGGTGGCCGCTGCCCTTGGGATGGTATTTACCTTCCTCACCAAAGCCCGGGTGAATGCTTGTGTGCTTCTTGACGGACTTTTTCTTTTTTTCCGGCTCCTTCGGGGTAATATCGATCTTCTTTGCGTCATCCAGTCTGAGAGTAAGCTCATAGCCGTGGATCCTGAGCTGCATTGGGTCACCCATCGGGGCAAACTTCACCAGCGTCAGCTCCGCTCCCGGTATCACTCCCATATCAAGAAAATGTTGTCTCAGGCTGCCCTCTCCGCCGACCTTGTCTATCACTGCGGATTGTCCGATCTTGAGTTCATTCAGTTTCATTTTTTCGACCATTTCCTTTTTTCAGCATCGGGTTATATACGTCTAACCATAGTTTATGTTATTATACTACAAATTTCCTCTTTTGTCAACCTTATCGGAGGATTTATTGCTTGATAAACATTATCATACAAGCAAGTCAGACAAAATTAGCCTGCCCTTTGTCAAGGACAGGCCATAGCTTTAGATGTCAGGCTGCTTTCAGGTCACGCCAGCTCTGAGATTATCTTGACTGATTCCTCCCGGAATCAGGCTGGAGTATTAAGATGTCAGGGGCTTCCCGGTATCGCCTGTCGGCCCCCCGCAAGCGGCAAGCTGCCGCACCCGACTTCGCGTTGAATGTCTTTGAGGCAATATACTTTAATGTCCGCGGGATGAAAGAAAGTAACAACCGCGATCAGGGTAGTTTTGGTTCGTACACAGAGCGGAACGCAGTGCAGCGCACCCCGCGAACAGGGGTCCAGCGTCACGCTGGCGGCGAGCCGCCGGTGCCATTTTCGCGTTGATAGTCACTCTGACAATATACTTCAGTGTCCGCGAGAAGATAGTAACATCCGCGAGGGTGCAGTTTGAGTCCGTACACAAAGCGGAACGCAGTGCAGCGCACCCCGCGAATTGGGAGCGCAGGCTCTGCGCCGGCGAGGGTAATTTTGGTTCGTACACAAAGCGGAACGCAGTGCAGCGCACCCCGCGAATTGGGAGCGCAGGCTGTGTTATTCAATTGTCATCGTGGCTCTTGCGTTCAGGTCTGTTGAAGCAATGTTTCCTGCGAGATACTCATAATATCCCTGCGCTCCGACCATGGCACCGTTGTCGCCGCATAGCTCCACAGGTGGATAAAAGCATCTCCAGCCCCTCTTGTCGCACTCCTCAGATATCCTCCGACGAAGCAGAGAGTTTGCCGAAACACCGCCCGCCAGCACCAGTGTCTTGTAACCGAGATCATCAGCCGCTCTGATAAACTTTTCTGTCAGACTCTCAACCACTGCCCGCCTGAAGGATGCGGAAAGATCACCCACCGGCAAAGTGCTGCCCTTCTGGGAAGCGTTGTGTATGAGATTAATCACCGCCGTTTTAAGCCCCGAAAAGCTGAAATCGTAGGGAGAGCCTTCGACCCTGGGATTGGGCAGCTTGAAGGACAGAGGGTCTCCCTGCTCTGCCGCCTTATCAAGATGTATTCCCCCAGGATAGGGCATACCCATAGTTCTTGCAGCCTTGTCAAAAGCCTCTCCCGCTGCGTCATCCCTTGTCTTGCCAATAACCCTCATAGATGTATAATCCGTAACCTCCACGATGTGGCTATGCCCTCCCGATACCACAAGGCATAAAAAAGGCGGCTTCAGCTCACTGTGGGAAATGTAGTTTGAAGCGATATGTGAGCGCAGATGATGGACAGGCACCAGCGGCAGTCCCGCAGTCATGGACAGTCCCTTTGCAAAGTTAACCCCCACAAGGAGAGCGCCTATGAGACCCGGTGCATAGGTCACAGCAAGAGCATCGACCTCACTCAGACTCACACCTGCATCGGCAAGAGCCTTTCTCACGACACCGTTTATTGCCTCACAGTGCCTTCTTGAAGCTATCTCAGGGACTACACCGCCGTAGAGCTTGTGTTCTTCCACCTGGGAAGCCACAACGTTTGACAGCACTCTCCTGCCGTCCTCTACAACGGCAGCAGCGGTTTCATCACAGGAGCTTTCAATGGATAGTATTTTCATATATTCAATCCCTCTTTGGAAAATTCTTCGTCATAATCAGTGCGTGTTCCTTCGGGAGCCTGTAGAAATCCTTTCTCAGACCCATTTCCTCAAAGCCCAGTGAGCGGTAAAGACTGATAGCCGCATAGTTTGACTCCCTGACCTCAAGCGAAATAAAGCCTGTGCCCATAGCATCCGCAGTGAGTATGGCTATCTTCATCAGAGCCTTGCCCACGCCCTGCCGCCTGTATTCAGGATAGACTGCAATATTATTAACAAAGCAGCTGTCACTTATCACCGACACCCCGATATAACCCACGAGCTTGTCGTCATCCAGGGCGACAAAAAAGTATGCCGTATCATTGTCAAGCTCATCGGAGAGATTCTCATAGGTCCAGGGCGTAGAAAAACAAATCCTTTCAAGCTCGGCAACATCCTCCAAATGCTCTCTCTCCATCCTTGCAATCGTCAGATTTATCATGTTCCCTCTCCCTTAGCTTCCTTTGTTTTGAGTGTACCGTTGTCGATCTTTTTCTTGAGTATCCTGCAAAATTCATCAATAGACTCCTCGATGAATTTCCTGCATCTCCTGTAGGTGGCAAGATCCGAGCCGTAAGGGTCAGGCACTCCGCCCCCCAGAACGTATATCTTATCCTTTGGTATCCCCAGCATCATCAGCGTTTCAGCGTGATTGTCAGTCATGCAGACAAACACATCAGCCACCTCCACATCCCTTTCCCTGATGGGACGGGGCACATGCTTGCTGAGATCCAGACCGATCTCGTTGCACACAAGCTGAGCATTCTTTGACACTCCCGAATCACTGATAAATCCCAGCGCCGCACTGCTGCAAGAGCTGCTGATACCATATTCCCTTGATTTCTTCTCATAAATAGCCATAGCCATAGGGCTTCTGCAGGTGTTTCCGGTGCACACAAACAAAACACGAAACATCGTCATTTCCCCCTTCATTCGTAGTTAAACAGCACAGACCGGTTTTTCACGATTCAGGACTTGGCGTCATACCAGGTCCTTCCTATACCTGCATCGGCAATAAGCCTGAGAGAAAGGGGCACCGCATTTTCCATTTCCTCGCTCAGGAGCCTTGCCGCCTTTTCTGCTTCATCCTCAGGGGCTTCCACGATCAGTTCGTCGTGCACCTGCAGAATGAGCCTTGACCGCATACCCTCTGCCTTCAGCCTGTCATAGACCCTTATCATGGCGATCTTGATGATATCCGCAGCGGTACCCTGTATGGGCATATTCCTCGCCACTCTCTCTCCGAAGCTCCTGAGATTGAAGTTTGAGGATTTCAGTTCCCTGAGATATCTTCTCCTGCCAAACATGGTAGTAACATAGCCGTCCGCCTTTGCCTTTTCCACCACGTCCTTCATATATTTGTCAATGCCGGAATATAGCGACAGATAGCCCTTGATATAGCTGTCCGCCTCCCTGACGCTCACTCCGATATCCTTTGAGAGAGAAAAGGCGCTTATTCCATAGACTATGCCGAAATTCACCGCCTTGGCACGGCTTCTCAGCACGGGAGTCACCATGTCCTCCGGCAGCCCGAACACCTTTGCCGCCGTTGACGTGTGGATATCCTGACCGCTCCTGAAGGCCTCCAGCATATTGCTGTCATTGGCGATATGGGCAAGCACCCTCAGCTCGATCTGAGAGTAATCCGCATCCACAAGCAAACAGCCATCCTCAGCCACAAAGAACTTCCTCAGCTCCTTGCCCCTCTCCGTTCTGACCGGAATATTCTGCAGATTAGGCTCGGTGGAGCTTATGCGCCCCGTCCTGGTCTCCGTCTGGTTAAAGCTGGAATGTATCCTGCCGTCAGCCCCTATGACCTTCACAAGACCCTCACAGTAGGTAGATCTCAGCTTTGCAAGAGCCCTGTATTCAAGTATCGCATCGATTATGGGATGGTAGCTTCTCAGCTCCTCAAGCACCTCTGCATTAGTAGAATAGCCGCTTTTGGTCTTTTTCTTTGCAGGCAGACCGAGACTCTCAAACAGCACAGTGGCAAGCTGCTTGGGTGAGTTGATGTTAAACTCTGAGCCTGCATAGTCATAAATCCTGCTTTGCAGCTCGACGAGGCTCTTCTGCAGCTCTGCACCATAGGCAGCAATACCGTTCTTATCCACCTTAAAGCCCGAGTTTTCCATAGATGCCAGCACCCTTGAAAGGGGCAGCTCTATTTCACTGAGCAGCTTTGTCTGATCGTTTTTTTCTATCTCCTTTTTCAGCTTATCCGCAAGCGGTATCAGCAGCGCTGTCCTGCATTCTCTTTCACAGGGGAGAGGTGCCACCAAATGCTTCTGGGCTGAGCTTTCGACTGAGTAGTCCGATATATCAGGATCCAGCAGATAGCCTGCAAGCCCCGTATCAAATTCGATTCCCTTGCAGTCAATGCCGTTTTTCTCCGCTGCGGCAAAGACAGACTTTGAATCATCCGTACATTTTTTGATGGTATCATCCGACAGCAGCCTGTCAACAAACTCCGCAAAGCCCGGATTGAGCTGTTCAAGCTCCCAGACCTCCCTGCCGTCGGATATCTCCATAGCGTTTATCCCGTTTTCATCAGTCCTGACGGTAAGATATACCTCTCTGCCTCTCAGGCTTTCATACAAAGCCTGCAGATCGGCACCCTCATGGAAAACAAGTGTTGCCGGCGCTTCATTCTCCGCTTCCTCCACAGTCTCAGCGGCTGCGTCTCCCAGCCCCAGCTTGTCTATAAGGGAAAAAAGCTCCAGTCTGACAGCAAGCTTTGCCGCCCCGGCTCTGTCGATCTCCCCCACAGCATAATCCTCAAGCCTTGTGTCAATGGGGGCGTCCTTCCTGATAGTCCCCAGCATACGGCTCATGTAGGCGCTTTCCCTGCCCTCTTCAAGCTTTTTGCGCATGGCAGGGCGTATTTCCGGAGAGTCGATGTTTTCATAAATGGCGTCAAGGCTCCCGAACCTTGCCACCAGCTCGCCTGCGCCCTTCTGACCGATGCCGGCGATTCCCGGTATGCAGTCTGAGGTATCACCCTGTATTGCCTTTATGTCAATGAGCTGCTCCGGCGTGACGCCATAGACCTCCATGATCTTGGCCTTGTCATAGTATGTGACCTCCGGCTTGCCGAATTTGGTGGAAGCGATCCTGACTGTCACATTATCAGACACAAGCTGCAGGCTGTCACGATCTCCTGTGGCAATGATACACTCGCAGCCCTGATCCGTACACTTTGCCGCCAGGGTGCCGAGAATGTCGTCAGCCTCAAAGCCCTCGCAGGTCACTATCCTATAACCAAGCAGGGTCAATAGCTCCTTCAACGGCTGCATCTGAGAAGCCAGCTCCTCGGGCATACCCTTGCGGTTTGCCTTGTAGCCCGTATATGCCTTATGCCGGAAGGTAGGAGCCTTCAGATCAAAGGCTACCGCCACAGAATCCGGCCTGTTCTCCCCAAGCAGCCTCAGCAGCGTGGTCATAAACCCGTAAATTGCGTTAGTAAACTGACCTTCCTTTGTGGTCAGCGGCTTTATTCCATAGTAAGCTCTGTTCAGGATACTGTTCCCGTCAATAACCAGAAGCTTCATATAATGTCTCCTTTCAGCACCGTTGGGGCGCCGTTATGCACAAATAATCACTCATCATTGCCGGGAAGTATACCATCCATAATACCCACCTTCTTGCCGTGGCGGATGTATACTCTCGGCACACGCTTGCCCACAAGACATACAAGCTCATAGTTTATTGTTCCTACCATAGCCGCCACATCGTCAAAGGTCATGCTTCCGTCTGTGCCGTCTCCGATCACCACTATTTCATCGCCGGATTTCACATCCTCAATATCAGTGACATCCACCATCACCTGATCCATGCAGACCCTTCCCACAACAGGGGCCTTTTTTCCGCCTATTGTCATATATGCCCGATTGCTGAGACTGCGTGAATATCCGTCAGCATAGCCTATGGGAACAGTAGCTATCTTCATGGGCTTGTCTGCGACGAACGTACCCCCATAGCTGATGGGTGTGCCCGGCTCGATAGTCTTGACCTGCGCCACCACGCTCTTAATTTTCATGGCAGGGCGAAGCTCCAGGCTTTTTGCAAGCTTTGGCGAGGGGGCAAGACCATAGAGAATTATTCCCGCCCTGACGCAGTCGCAGTGCATCTGCTTATAGTCGATTATCGCACCGCTGTTGGAGCAGTGCACCACCCTGAAGGAAAAGCCGTCGGACTTCAGCCTTTCAACGGCGTCCATAAAGCATCCATACTGTCTGAGCGTGGCATCTCTGCCCTCGTCAGCCTCGTCCGACAGGGCAAAATGTGTGAATATTCCCTCGCTGATGAGGTTAGGCAAACGAAGAGAACGCTCCATCTGAGCTATAGAATCAGCGTCCCTCTCCTTGTCCTGATACATAAAGCCGATACGGCTCATGCCTGTGTCTACCTTTATGTGAATGCTTATCTTTACATTATTCCTGACAGCCTGCTCAGAAAGCTCTCTTGCATAATCCTCAGAAAAAACAGCCTGGCTTATGCCGTTTTCTGCAAGCTCCCTGACCATATCCGGGGGCGTAAAGCCCAATATCAGCACCGAGTGGGTAATGCCGCTCTCTCTGAGCTGAATTGCCTCCTCGATATTTGAAACGGCAAAGCCCTCAACCGGCATAGTCTCATAAAGACTGCCCAGAAAGGTTGCCCCGTGTCCGTAGGCGTCCGCCTTGATAACACACATTATATCTGAATTCGGATCCACGGCATCCCTGATCCGATAAAAATTATGTTTGATAGCATCAATATCGACCTCTGCCCAGGTCCTTCTTAAAAAGCTTCCCACATCAATATCCTCCTTGATACGGTTTTTGATATCAGTATGAGCACACGAATACCCCATAAGGGCATTCATGTATTTATTATAAATCATTTTCGTTGTATAATCAATAGATTTTTCCTGCTTTGAGGCAAAGGTGTAGGTTTACAATAGATGTGTTACAGTTATAAAAAATAATAGCAAATAGGAAGAACCTGTGTTACAGTTAATTTGCGACCATCAACATAACAAAGG
>CACXMR010000004.1 GCA_902768825.1 uncultured Ruminococcus sp. | reverse complement strand
AATCCACTGCACACGTCTGGCAGGCAATAAGGCTGATATCTGGTATCTCCGTCAGTGCCCGAAGGTGCTTGCACTGCCCTTCCGTGATGATATCCGCAGGCCCGACCGTGACAATACCATTGACGTCTATATTTCCGATGATTATGAGGATGTGCTTGCAGACGGCACATGGGAGCAGTTCTTTACTGTAAAGCCGGAGCCCCTTACAAAGGAAGAAAAGAAGGCATGGCTTGCAACCTTCAGCGGAGTTTCCCTGGGTTCTGATGCGTTCTTCCCCTTTGGTGACAATATCGAGCGTGCAAAGCGCAGCGGCGTACAGTATATTGCACAGCCCGGCGGCTCTATCCGTGACGACAATGTTATCGATACCTGCAACAAGTACAATATGACTATGGCATTCACAGGGATCCGTCTTTTCCACCATTGATCCGGTTGAAGAAAGTTTTTCTTAATAATTCCAAGGAGGAATATTCCAATGAGAATACTTGTTATCGGCAGCGGAGGACGTGAGCATACGATCATCCGCAAGCTCAGACAGAGTCCAAAGGTAGATAAGATCTACGCAGCTCCCGGCAACGGCGGCATTTCAAAGGATGCGGAGTGCCTTGACATAGGAGCTATGGATAAGGCTGCCATTGTTGAGTTTTCCAAGAAAAATGCGGTTGATCTGGTTTTTGTAGCTCCTGACGATCCCCTTGCGGCGGGTATGGTTGACACCCTTATCGCAAACGGCATAAGAGCCTTTGGTCCTCGTGCCGAGGCCGCTGTGATCGAGAGCAGCAAGGTTTTTTCAAAGAACCTTATGAAAAAGTATCACATACCTACCGCTGATTACGAGGTGTTTGACGATCCTTCAAAGGCAATGGCATACATAGAGGAAAGAAACAAGTATCCCGTAGTCATCAAGGCGGACGGTCTTGCTCTTGGCAAGGGAGTCATTATTGCACAGACCCAGAAGGAAGCAAGAGAAGCTGTAAAGGAAATAATGGAGGATAAGAAATTCGGCGATTCTGGAAACAATATTGTTGTTGAGGAATTTCTGACCGGACCTGAGGTCTCTGTGCTCGCCTTTACGGATGGCATCTCTCTTGTACCGATGGTTTCCAGCAAGGATCACAAGCGTGTCAATGATAACGACGAGGGACTTAATACCGGCGGTATGGGTACTATAAGTCCCAATCCCTACTATACCAAGGAGATAGCCGAGATATGCCGCAAGACCATTTTTGAGCCGACTGTCGCAGCTATGAACAGCGAAAACAGGACCTTCAAGGGTTGTCTCTATTTTGGCCTTATGATCACTCCCGATGGTCCCAAGGTCATCGAGTATAACGCACGTTTCGGTGATCCTGAGGCTCAGGTGGTGCTTCCAAGGCTCAAGACCGACCTTGTGGATATCATCGAGGCTGTGATCGATGAGAGGCTGTCTCAGCTTACCATCGAATGGAGCGAGGAGGCTACAGCCTGTGTCGTTATGGCTTCCGGCGGCTATCCGCTTGCTTATAAAAAGGGTCTGGAGATCACAGGTCTTGACGAAAACGGTCAGCTTGAGGGTGTTGAGGTCTTCCATGCCGGAACAAAGCTGGAAAACGGCAAGTTTTATACAAACGGCGGCCGTGTGCTGGGCGTGACAGCCGAAGGCAGGACTCTTGACGATGCACTTGCCAAAGCCTACGCTGCTGTTGAAAAGATATCCTTTGAGGGTGCTCATTACAGGAAGGATATCGGCAAAACAAAATAATGCATTATTATGCACGAAACTAATCAGTTTTTTTGGTTAGCTTCGTGCTCTTTTTTGTCTGTGAATCTTTATCAGAATGTGCGGATTGTCTGACAAAATAATTGGCAAAATATAGATTTAATAATTGAATTGTGGTGATTATTAGTGTATAATTATTCCAATATTACATCTCGCAAAGGAGAACAATTATGGCTGAAAATAAAGGAATACATGATGGCCACCGTGATCGTGTGAGGGATCGCTTTTTGAAGGAAGGTCTCAGAGGCTTTGAGGATCATCAGGTCATGGAATTGCTTTTGTTCTATGGTATACCGAGAAAGGATACAAACGAGATGGGGCATGTGTTGATGAATAGGTTTGGCAGCCTGTCCGCCGTCTTTGACGCCTCGCTTGAAAGTCTTATGGATTGCGGTCTGAGCAGGAGCTGTGCCTGTATGATAAAGCTTGTTCATTCGCTCTGCGAGAGGTATTATACTGACAAATACCTGACTGACAATAAGAATACTCAGATCAATGCTGATAATATAGGAGACTGTATCCGTCCGTTTTTTATAGGTAAGGATGTGGAGCATGTGCTGCTCATGCTACTTGATGCAAAGGGAAACAGGCTTTTCTGCGATATTATCAGCAAGGGCAGCTTTACCTCGTCGGAGGTAAATATCAAGGATATCCTGAAGCTATGTATACAGTTCCAGGCATATAGTGCAATACTTGCTCATAATCATCCCAGTGGTATCCCGCTGCCGTCAGATCAGGATGTAAAGCTGACTCTGAAGCTGAAAAACGCTCTTGCTTCCATCGGGGTCAGGCTGATCGATCATATTATCGTATCTGACATGGAGTTTTGCCCGATGTCGGAGCTGGAGGAGTTTGAGACCTTTTTCTACTGATGATTATGTATATGTATCTGCCGTATTTATCTTTTTGATAATTGCGGCAGTATTCTTTTGGAGTAATATTTTCCATATAAGAGAAATATATATTATAATATACAGTGAAATGAGAAAAAACTTTTAAATAACACTTGATTTTTTTTCTAAAAGAGTTTACAATGTATTTAGCACTCAGAGAGTGAGAGTGCTAATACAAGAGCACCCTCCGGTTGACGGAGACTCTCGGATAATTTTTTAAAAGGATCAAGGAGGCAATTATTATGACTATCAAGCCGTTGCTGGACAGAGTAGTTGTAAAAGCAGAGGAAGCAGAAGAGACCACAAAGAGCGGCATCGTTCTTACTGCAGCATCACAGGAGAAGCCGCAGTTTGCAACTATCGTTGCAGTAGGTCCCGGCGGAATGGTTGACGGAAACGAGGTCACCATGTTCGTGGAGGTCGGACAGAAGGTCATCACAAGCAGATATTCAGGCACAGATGTGAAGCTTGACGGTGAGGAGTATTCCATCGTTCGTCAGTCTGATATTCTTGCTATCGTAGAATAATTTTATCATAACGGAGGTAAATTATCATGGCAAAACAGATCGCTTATGGCGAGGAAGCAAGAAAGGCCCTCATGAGAGGCGTTGACCAGCTTGCTGATACAGTTAAGATAACCCTTGGCCCCAAGGGCAGAAATGTTGTTCTTGATAAAAAATTCGGCGCACCCCTTATCACTAACGACGGTGTTACTATCGCTAAGGAGATCGAGCTGGAGGACGCTTTTGAGAATATGGGCGCTCAGCTTGTTAAAGAGGTTTCCATCAAGACAAACGATGTAGCCGGTGACGGTACCACTACAGCTACACTGCTTGCTCAGGCACTCATCCGTGAGGGTATGAAGAATGTTACCGCAGGTGCTAACCCCATGGTACTCAAAAAGGGTATCAGCAAGGCTGTTGACACTGCTGTTGACACACTCAAGCTCAACTCAAAGCCTGTTGAAGGCTCAAAGGATATCGCTAGAGTGGCTACTATCTCTGCCGGTGACGAGTTTATCGGTGACCTTATCGCAGAGGCTATGGATAAGGTCGGCAAGGACGGCGTTATCACAGTTGAGGAGTCCAAGACCGCAGAGACCTATTCTGAGGTCGTTGAGGGTATGATGTTTGACAGAGGTTATATCACACCCTATATGTGCACTGATACAGACAAGATGGAGGCTGTCATCGATGACGCTTACATTCTTATCACAGACAAGAAGATCTCCAATATCCAGGAGATTCTCCCCCTGCTGGAGGACATCGTAAAGGCAGGCAAGAAGCTTGTTATCATTGCTGAGGATATCGAGGGTGAGGCTCTCACAACGATTATTCTTAACAAGCTCAGAGGTACATTCGTATGCGTAGGCGTCAAGGCTCCCGGCTTTGGCGACAGGAGAAAAGAAATGCTCCGTGATATAGCTGTTCTCACAGGCGGTCAGGTGATCTCCTCAGAGATCGGTCTTGAGCTCAAGGATGCTACTCTTGCTCAGCTCGGACGTGCTCGTCAGGTCAAGGTTGACAAGGAAAACACCATCATTGTTGACGGTGCAGGTGATGCAGATGAGATCAAGGGCAGAGTTGCACAGATCCGTGCTCAGATCGAGACCTCAACATCTGACTTTGACAGAGAGAAGCTCCATGAGCGTCTTGCAAAGCTTGCAGGCGGTGTTGCTGTAATCAAGGTCGGCGCTGCTACTGAGATAGAGATGAAGGAGAAGAAGCTCCGCATCGAGGATGCTCTTGCTGCAACAAAGGCTGCTGTAGAAGAGGGTATCGTAGCAGGCGGCGGTACAGCACTGCTCAATACTATCGGCGCTGTCAAGAAGCTTGTTGCTGAGCTTGAGGGCGATGAAAAGACTGGCGCAAAGATCGTGCTGAAGTCTCTTGAGGAGCCTGTTCGTCAGATCGCTGCAAATGCTGGTCTTGAGGGCTCAGTTATCGTTGACAAGATCGTTTCCGCCGATAAGGTTGGCTATGGCTTTGATGCTCTCAAGGAAGAGTATGCTGACATGATGGCAAGCGGTATTGTTGATCCTACCAAGGTTACACGTTCTGCTCTCCAGAATGCTGCATCAGTTGCAAGCATGGTGCTTACCACTGAGTCCCTTGTGGCTGACATAAAGGAAAATACTCCGGCTCCTGCAGTTGATCCCTCAATGGGCGGAATGTATTGATATCAAAAAGCAATAACGCTGTTTTATTCTCCGTGTCGGAAACGATGCGGAGAATTTTTTTTGAAATTTTTTTTAAATCTATTCATTTTAAGACTTGTTTGTGTTATAATAAAAAAGTTATATGGCAGAATGGGGAAGCTGTTCTGTCCTGACTAACGCTATAGTATTATTACCGAATAGGGTGAAATAATTTGAACGATAAGTTTGAAAAAGGAAGCGACATTATTGCGGGCAGAAACCCTGTCACTGAGGCTCTTCGTTCAGGCAGGGCTATTGACAGCCTGCTGATCGCTAAGGGAGAGCTGAACGGTTCCGTGAAGGTCATAGCCGCCAAGGCTAAGGCTATGCATATTCCCATCAAGGAGGTTGACCGTAAGAAGCTGGATATGATGTGCTCTGGTTCGTCACATCAGGGGGTGGTGGCTCTGGCTGCCATCAAGGAATATTCTACAGTGGAGGATATCTTTCAGCTTGCCAAGGACAGAAACGAACCTCCTTTTATCATTGTGCTTGATGAGATAGAGGATGCGCATAACCTTGGTGCGATTATTCGTACCGCTGAGTGTGCCGGAGCTCATGGGATCATTATTCCCAAAAGGAGAGCCGCAGGGCTCAGCTATGCTGTGGGCAAAACCTCTGCCGGGGCCTATGAATATATGCCTGTTGCCCGTGTGACCAATATTCCTTCTACTCTTGATGAGCTGAAGGAAAGGGGCTGCTGGATATACGGAGCCGATATGGAAGGCTCGGCCTATGCAGAAAACGATCTAAAGGGAGCAGCCGCTCTTGTGATCGGTTCTGAGGGAAACGGTATAGGCAAGCTTGTGAGAGAAAAATGCGATGTGATCCTGTCGCTGCCGATGCGGGGACGGATAAACTCACTTAATGCATCCGTTGCCGCAGGTATTCTCATGTATGAATTTACACGTCAGCGTCTTGGCATAAAAGCAGTAAACGGAGGTTGATCCCTATGTCAAAGACAAATAATAACAGACCGTCAGCAGAGGGATCGTCTGCATCGACTCTTAAAAATCTCTTTCTTAGCGAGGATCAGCAGGAAAAAGAGGAATCCTCTCAGCAGACATCAGACAGCTCCGGTGATTTTTCGCTAAAGGACTACGTTGCCAATGCGGCAGACTCATACGATCCCCATGATTATTCAGCCGATGAAAATGTAACGGCTGATATGGACGCTGCAGTCCCGGAGATCCCGGAGGAAGCCCTTGCGCCCAAGCAGGACACGCCATCATCACAAAGTCCTCAGTCAATGGAGGCTGAGAATGATGATGGAGAGGTGGTTTTTGCAGATACAGGTGCAGCCGGGCAGACATCCGCCGAAAGGGATGCAACGGGAAAGGGAAAAATCGGCGGGTTCTTTGGCAAGCTCCGGTCGGGATTCGGAAAAGTCCTCAATGCCATGAAGCAGCAGCCTGAGGCCGAGGAAACATCCGAGGAACCAGAGCCTGATGACGAGGTTATTGTCCCGGAGAAGGATGAAAATGAAAAAAGCAGCTCCTTTAAGGATAGATACAGATCCTCATCAGAACAGCCCAAAAAGGAAAGCAAGCCCCCTGTGAAGAGAGGCTTTCTGAGTCGGTTTAGCATAGAGGAATATGATGATTACAATGAGGACGAGGGCTACATAACTGATTATGACGACGATATACTTTCACGTTTGTTAAAGAAAAGAATCAAGCCCGCATCCGGTCAGGAAGTTCAGCAGATGACAGCGGCAGAAGATAATAACATGGAAACAGAGTCTGTTCCCGCTGTACCTGCCAAGGAAGAAGGCCAGCAGTTTCCGGCTCAGGCTGCCATCGAAACTCCTGACCATATCGAAGAAAATGTTCTACAGTCTGCTGAACCCATAGAAATCACTCCTGTAAAGGAAGAAAGCTTCACTGATGTGCCCAAGGCAAAAGAAGAAACCGTGCCGTCAGCAGAAAAGGAAAGGACCGTATTTGTTCCGAGGGATAGTGCATCGGAGACGACAGCGGAAACGTCCGTGACAGCCGATGCGCCTGCACTGAAAGAAGCCGACAATGAGAGCAAAGGTCTGACTGCCGAAATAACAGATCAGTCAGGTAAGGCGTTGCCGGAAAACGGTGCTATGCCTGTAACGCCTGAGGACAGCAAAGCCACACAAGCACCTGAAAAAACGGTTGATGAAGAGATCAAGCGTGAAAGAGATTCGGACAGACAGGCAGCAGCCGCTGCGGTTCAAAGTGCCCCGATGGCATCGGAAACCAATCAGCGTGAGCACCGGGTCGGCTCCGGAGTACCTTCTGAGTACAAGCCCCCTGCAAAGCACGTTGATCTTCGTGCAAAAAAAGAGCTTCCGGCATTTGATATTTTTGCTGAGTTTGCAAAGGAGCAGAAGGGAAACTCCGATAAAACCGCTGCCAAGGAAAAGCCTGTCGAAACACCTGTAGCTGAGGTTCAGACCGCTTCTGTGCCTGAAAAAACCGAGGCTAAGAATGACTCCGTCGAGGAAAAGCCTGAAGCAACAGGTGTAAATGTCAATGCCTTTACACCGGAAACTGCCATTCAGGCCCCGCAAACTCCTGTCGAGGTGGCACCTGAGCCTGTTTTGGATGCTTCTACAGAGACTCCGGAGCCGGATATGAGGAAAATGCTGGAGCAGGAGACGGCTTCGATTACCGAAAGTAGCGCAAGGACATCTGAGGATTATCCCAAAGCATTCAGTTTTCCGGTGCCCTTTGACAGTATGCCGGAAGAAACCGAAAAAGATGCTTCCGATTCAACAGAAACCCCCGCTTTTGCTGTCACCGACACGGATAACGGGTCGCTTGATGAGGACAGCTCAGTATATGCTGCTCAGACGGGTCAGAGTATACCGCCGTCCGCTGAATCCGACTCAGAGAGCTATTCTTCTGGTGTTCAGGCATCAAAATGGGGTGTCCGTCAGGAGCTTCAGACCAACTCTCCTGATGTATCGGACAATATGATCTACAAATCCGGGTCTGACGAAGAACCCAAAAAAGCGAAGGATCTTACCGAGGCTCAGGTAGCTACCGTTACCTATCACTACCCCGGAAATGATACCTTCGTAGTGATGGCAGGAAAGTTCACAAGGACCCTGAGAGGAGAGTATGAGGCTCTTCGCAGGATCAGGCGTGAGGAAGAGGACAAGAAAAAGCAACAGGAAGCGGCTGCTCAGGCTGCCGAGAATGCCAAGGCTGCCAAGCCGGCAAAAAAATCTGTTCCTGAGCCCCATTCGATTTCTTTGGATAAGAACAGATATCGTTCAGAAAAGGTAATCAAGGAACCTGCCCAAAGCAAACCTGAGCCCGCAAATGCAGATACCGCTGTTAACAATGCTCCTCCGGTCGGACGGCTGCGCTCCATTTTAGGACATTCAGATAAAAAGCGCAGCAATGGACCTGTGACGGATAAAAACCGCACTGCAGCAAAAGGGAACACCCTGCAGGAGATGATAAAGGATGTTGAGCCTAAGGTTGCCGATTTAGAGGAGGTCAGGGAGCCTGAAACTGACGATATAGGGAAAAAAGCCGAAAAGCGGGCCGAAAAACACAAGGCTGCAAAGGCCAAAAAGGAAAAAAGCAAGATCCGTCTCAGTGAAATATTCACAAACGAAGAGGAATTTGACCCCGATGAGGTGGTTGGAAAAAAGGCCGAACCAAAACCCCAGCTTGATGATTATACTGAGGAGTCCGATGCGGAATCTATAAAGACAGAGATCGCTACAAATCTTCAGTCGATCTTTGCAAGGACTATCACCCTTGCCGCAACTACGGTTGCATCGATAATGCTATCGCTCATTGCTCAGTGTACGGCTCTTTTCAGCGAAACTGTCAGAAACGGCTGGCTGTGGTTTGCCATTATCAGCTTCATTATTTTTGGTATCTCGGTGATCGTCGCAAGAAATCCCATCATCAACGGCCTCATGCCATTAAGGCATTTTAAGGGCAATTCCGACACCGCAGTGGCTGTCGCCGCTGTAGCAGCCGCAATGCAGAATATTACTGCGATTTTTACCCCCGATGTATTCATCGATGGGTCCTTGTTCGTTTATACTCCGCTGGTCATACTCGGTTTGCTACTCAATTCCCTGGGCAAGCTGCTCATCATAACCAGGACCCGTTACAATTTTAACTTCCTTGTCAAGCCCTTCCCGAAGTATGCGGGCAAGATCTTTACCGACAGGGAAAACGCCCAGCTTATGACCTCTGAGCTTTCCATCCAGAGCGCAATAATCGGGTATATGTGTCATTCAAAGTTTATGAGCAACTTCCTGCAGCTGTCCTATGCTCCCGACCCCAGCGAGAAGCTCGCTTCAAGGATTGCACCCTGGACTACTGCATTTTCGGCACTCTGCGGCGTTGCCTATGGAATAATTCATCAGAGCTTTGTAGGGGGGCTGTCCTCATTTGCACTGACCGCCTGTATGAGTATTCCCATGATATGTCTTGTTGCGGTTAATATTCCCATGAAGAGACTGTGCAGCAATACTCTCAAAAGCGGCGCTATGATAACAGGATATGAGACTGTTACCCAGTTTGCCGATACCAACGCTATCATGATAGATTCCTCACAGCTTTATCCCGCAGGCTCCGTTACTCTCAGCGGAATGAAGTCCTTTAAGCAGAGTATGCTCAACGATGCCCTTCTTTCGGGGGCGGCTATCATGTATAAGGTCAACGGCACCATGACTCATGTGTTTGAAAACATAGTTCAGTGCAGCAGAGATCAGCTTCCGAGAGTTGACAATGTTTTTTATGAGGATGGACTCGGTCTTTCTGCATGGGTGAGGGGCCGCCGTGTGCTTATCGGCAACAGGGATCTTTTATCCTACCACAAAATCGATCCGCCCGATATCGAGGTGGAGGAAAGGCACCGCAGGATGGGCAATGATGTTATGTACATCTCAGTGGGCGGTGACCTTATAGCTATGTTCATTCTTTCCTACAAGACCACAAAGAATGTGGCAAATGAACTTCACGAGCTTGAACAGAACGGTGTTAGCTTTATTGTCCGCACCGTTGATCCCAATATCACGAGGGAAAGCCTTGCGGATCGTTTCGGACTGTTTTATCGCTGTATAACGGTGCTTCCTACAAGCCTTGGAACGGTTTGCAATAATGTTACCTCAAAGACAGAGGATCGCTCAAGGGCTTATCTTGTCACCAGGGGAAAGATATCCTCGTTTGCCAAGGCGATCTCCGGATGTATCAAAATGAAGTCAAATGTGACCATTTCCAAGATACTCCAGTGCATCGGTCTTGTTCTCGGTCTTGTCACTATAACCATGATATCCTTCGTTTCCGGCTTTGAAAAGCTTGGTTGTCTGGAAATGCTTATCTATATCGGATTCTGGTCTGTTACCTCGATAATCGCATCTACCATCAGGAAATAGCGTTCCGGGGATATTTGTCATCAGAAAGGACTGTATTAAATGATAGTTGCTCCTTCGCTTTTGTCTTGCAACTTTGCTAATATGGCTGAGGAAGTGATACGCATAGAGAGGGCAGGCGCTGACCTTGTTCACCTTGATGTAATGGACGGACATTTTGTGCCCAACATTACTATCGGACCTGGAATCATCAAGTCGCTTCGCCCTATTACAAGGCTGCCCTTTGATGTGCACCTTATGATCGAACATCCGTTGAAGTATGTTGACGACTTTGCCGATGCCGGTGCGGATATCATTACCTTCCATGTGGAGGCGGCTTCGGACATTGACAAGACTATTGATAAGATCGTGTCCAGGGGAGTTGTTCCGGGACTTGTCATCAAGCCCAAAACACCTGCAAGTGCTGTTTTTTCTTACCTTGACAGAGTCGGCATGGTTCTTGTGATGACTGTTGAACCGGGTTTCGGCGGACAGTCGTTTATGGCAGACATGATGCCCAAGCTTGTTGAGCTTAGGGCTGAGTGCGCAAGACGGGGTCTTGATGTTCTACTTGAGGTTGACGGCGGTATCTCAGAAAAGACTGTTTTTGCAGCGGCTGAGGCCGGGGCTGATATTTGTGTTTCTGGTACCGGTATTTTCAAGGCAAAGGACGCATCACAGGCTATTACCATACTGAGAAATTCAGACAATAAGGATCACAGCCTGTTTGATAGGATTATCAGGAAATAAGCATTATTCGCTCCGGAGAAATACCGGGGCGAATTTTTTGTCAGTTAAAATAATCCATGCTTATACAGTTTTGCTTTAATTATATTTTATTTCGTTTAATTAAGTCAGTTTTTTAGGAAGGGGGTTCGGGGGGGCAGGACAGAATTAATTTCACTGGATTTTTGTCGAATATACTTGACATCATCCCGATTGGGTGATATAATTCATATGTTATGCAAAAGCATGACTATCCTTACCCCTTTAAAAAGGGGTCATTAGTCCGGAAGGAGGTTAATCAAATGGCAGTTATCAATTCTTATGAAGCAGTTATCGTAGTTTCACTTAAGCGTGGAGAAGAGGCTGTAGCTGATACTGTTAAGAAGTTCAATGACCTTATTGAAAAGCACGCAACAATGGAAAGCGTTGACGAGTGGGGCAAGAGAAGACTTGCATATCCCATCAACAAGGAAACAGACGCTTACTACGTTCTTTTCACATTTAAGTCAGAGGCAGTTTTCCCTGCTGAGCTTGACAGAATCACAAAGATCACTGACGGTGTTCTCCGTTCAATGATCATCAAGAAGGAAGCCTGATCAAGGAGGGTTTTATGAACAACGTATCTTTGATTGGCAGACTGACCGCTGACCCTGAGCTGAAGCATACTCAGTCAGGTATCGCTACCACAAGATTCACAATCGCAGTAGACAGAAACTTTGTCAAGCAGGGCGAAGAGCGCCAGGCTGATTTTATCACCATCACAGCATGGAGACAGACAGCCGAGTTTGTCTGCAAGTATTTTGCAAAGGGCAGACGTATCGCTATCACCGGCGAGATAAGGACAGGCTCCTTTACTGACAAAGAAGGAAATAAGCGTTATACCTTTGAGGTATTTGCGAACAATGTGGAGTTTTGTGATTCCAAGTCCGATTCCGGAAAGGGAAACTATTCCGGCAGGAGCGGCGATTCAGAAAGAACCAGCGGTTATTCGCAGCCTGACACTAAGCAGAGCACAGAATATCGGGAAGCACCCAAGCCGACGCCGTCATACACCAACGGTGATGATGGAGACTTTTTTGAGCTCCCCAATGATGTTGATCTGCCTTTCTAACACACTAAAAAGGAGGAACTACAAATGGCTGAAAGACCTGAGAGAGACAACCGCAGAGGCGGCCGCAAGGGTCGCAAAAAGGTTTGCGCATTCTGCGTGGACAAGGTTGATGTTATTGATTATAAGGACATTTCAAGGCTCCGTCGTTTCGTATCTGAAAGAGCCAAGATCCTGCCCCGCAGAGTAACAGGCACCTGCGCTCGTCATCAGAGAGAGCTTACTGTTGCTATCAAGCGTGCAAGATACCTTGCTTTGATGCCTTATACAAGCGATTGATCGTTTTACCGATGTCTTAGCGGCATCGGTTTTCTTTTACTCAAAATTGATGGGGTGATAGCGTGAAGCATACTTATAAGACAAAAACCACCTGCTCCAGCTCGATCGAGTTTGAACTGGAGGATGGAATTGTAAGGAATATCCGTTTCCATGGCGGCTGCATGGGCAATACCCGTGGAGTAGCCGCTCTTGCAGATGGCATGAAGGCCGAAGAGGTAATCAGGAGATGTAAGAATATCCAGTGCGGTTTCCGGGGCACCTCTTGTCCTGATCAGCTTGCTATTGCACTGGAAAAGGCTATGGAAAAATAATTTATTTTTACCGTGCGGCTTATGCTGTACGGTTTTTATTTTGGCACTATTATACTATCCAACATTTTTCAATCAGTTTTTTATCCGGGATGATATATAATAAAAACACGGCAGAATGAAGCGCTTATAAAAAGAAAGCTCTTGACATGACTCCTTGTAAATTGTAAAATAGTACTCAGCTATTCCAAAATAAAAAAGGAGAGGATTGACAATGGCAGAGATAAGGCCTTTCAGGGCACTGAGATTCAATACGGATAATGCAGGTGATATCAGTGAGTTGGTTTGCCCGCCCTATGATATCATCAGTGAGGAGCAGAGATTAGGTTATCTCAGCAAGAACCCCAACAACATCATCAGACTGGAGCTTCCAAAGGGCGAGGATCCTTACAATGAGGCCGGAGCTACACTTAACAAATGGCTTGAAGAAGGTATCCTGATGCAGGATGAGCAGGAGGGTATATATATTTATGAGGAAGAGTTTACCGTAAACGGACTTCACACAAGCTTTAAGGGCTGTATAGTCAGGGTAAAGCTTGAGGAGTTTTCAAAAGGAATCGTGCTTCCCCATGAGGAGACTCTCTCTAAGGCCAAGGAGGACAGGTTTAATCTGATGAAGGCAACCGACTGCAACTTCAGTCAGATCTATTCGCTTTATATGGATCCTCAACACTTTGTAACAAAGAAGCTGGATGAGCTTTCCACATCAAAGCCTGTTTATGAGATCACTGACAGCGATGAGGTCACTCACAGACTCTGGATCGTTACTGACAAGAAAGAGACAGAAGCTATCTGCGCCGCTTTTGCAGACAAGAAGCTCTACATTGCAGACGGCCATCATCGTTATGAGACTGCCCTTAACTATCGGAATTATTGCCGTGAGAACAACAAGGGCAGCGGTGCTGAGGATTATGTGATGATGATGCTGGTGGATATGGAGCATCCGGGTCTTGTTGTGCTGCCCACGCACAGGATCGTGAGGGATCTGGAGAGCTTTGACAGCGACAAGCTGATAGAGGGATGCAGAGAATACTTTGATGTTTCCGAGAAGGATGATGTATCAGAGGCTGAAGCTGATCTCAAGGAGCTTTATGACCAGGGAAAGAAGGCCTTTGCTTTTTACAGCGGCGGAAAGGGCTATGAGCTTCTGGTGCTCAGGGATACTGACGTGCTTGCTAAGCTTCTTCCCGAAAAGAGTGCTGCATCTCAGGGATTGGATGTTACGGTACTTCACACTCTTGTGCTTGAAAAAATCCTGGGCATCGACGCAGAGAACATGGCAAAGCAGATCAACCTTACCTATGTCAAGCAGTTTAATGATGCTGTTGACAGCGTAAGATCCGGCAAAGCCCAGTGTGCCTTTATACTCAATCCTACAAAGGTTACTGAGATCCGTGATGTGGCGGCAGCAGGAGAAAAAATGCCCCAGAAATCCACCTATTTCTATCCGAAGCTTATCACGGGATTTGTGATGAACCGATTCTGAGAAGCATTGATGAGCGCTTCCCTGCCGAATATCGTTTCGGAGGGTCATTATGCCTTGCAAAACTATTGACGAGCAATATCAAGAAGCTGTATTTTCGGTGGAGATAGATGACACCGGACTGCCTGCCGTTGAATACGTTGAGCAACCCGCTGCGGACAGGAAAAAGCGAAAAAAAGCCAGGACGGGTCACATGGGTCTTACATACGACACCGTGGCCGATGAAGCGACAGGGGAGAAGGGGTGTCTTACTCTGCTGTTTGAGTCAGCGGAGAAGAAAGCTGCGGACTCGCTTCCCAAGGAGAGGAAACCGTTTGAGACTGAATCCGACGAGCAGTCCCATGAAGAAACTGCTGACAGTGAGTCATGCGGTAAAGCAGACCAGCAGGTCACTGCGGCAGATGAATATGCCAGGAGCAACGACCTTTACTCCTATTCGGACAACAGACGTTCATATCAGTCCTTTGGCATTGTCTATGATGTGGCAGAGGAGCTCTATCGGCGTGAACGGACCCGCATGGAGGTGGAAGCTCTGTGTAAGCCTCCTTTTCACAAGGTGTTCGACGGTGAAACTATTGATATCCTTGAGCAACAGGCTGATGAACGCACCAAACGCCTTTTGGCTGATTATATCACCGAGAGCAAGAAAAAGGCTGATGCCTCCGGAGCCTCCCGAAAGCCCCTTACCACAGCAAAAGCGTTGGGTCTGCAGCTGTTATTCATTCTTCCTATAGTAAACGTTTTTTTCGCGCTTTTGTTTTCTTTTTCTCCGAGAACCGACAAAAGCATACGTTCCTTTGCACGAGCCTATATGATTTTGTCTTCGGTGTTTCTTATGGCGGCATTGGTATATTTTATGTTCAGTTATTTCAATAACCCGAATGGCGATTCGTTTTTTATACGCCTGATGTCGCTGTTCTGATATCAGCCCCTCATAAACAGACTAAAAGGGAATGTCCCATTTTGAATGGCGACATCCCCTTTTTTTATTCCTCGTTTTTGAATATGCTTCCAAGGAATGAGCTCTTTACTGAACGGAGTATCCTGCGACAGTTGTGGTTGTCGTGAAATTTGAAAAATTCCTTGTTCATCCGTGAATAGTGCTCTGATTGTGGAAAATCTTTCCCCATCTCAGAAATAAGGTGTGCTATAAGAGTATCGTGTTCAAAGAACAGCTTGCCGAAGCTGTTTTTGGCAAGTCCCTCGTTTTTATACTCCTGCTGAACGGGAAGGCCGTGGGGGAAATAATAAACTACAGGCTTGTCAAGATATGAGAATTTGAACTGCAGATCGGAGTAGTCCGTTATCAGGACGGATGCCTTTTTTATCAATTCGTTTTCGTTAATGTCATCGCTGTGATATAACGCGACAAGCTCGTCACTGTGGAAAAGATTGATATACTTGTCTATAGTAAAAGGCATTATGACAGCGATACGATAGCCCCTTTCCTTCAGGGCACTGCGCAGATTGGGATCGGTCAGTATGTCATTATACAGTCTGAAAAACCGGCTCTCTGAAAAACGGTAAAAGTCAGAATTATCGTAAATACAGAATTGCCTCCTGTCTCCTGGTGCTATGAGAATAAGTTTTTCCGGATTACTGCTTAGGGTGTCAAGTATCGGGTATCCTGTAATCTTTATCATAGATTCATCATAGTCATATATACCCTTTGTGATGTGCTCCTTTTCCTTTTCCGAGGAACAGAAGAACAATTGAGTGTTGTCTCTCAGGCGGTTATCAAACTGTGCAGTTGCATAGGTAATGAAGAAATCCTTGACAGAAACGATTTGTGCGCTAATGAGATCTTTAAGGAACATAATGTCCGTGCTGCTGAACATGAGTGATTCATACACATCGCAGTCGGTGGCAAAAATGATATCCGCACAGGCGGCAATTATCTTTGATTTTTTTGAGCCAAGCTCCAGAACACCGCTGTATTCCCCGGACATAAGAAATTCATACTCCGCCGAGCCGCCCCTTGCACCATAGAATATTTCTGCTTTGTCGTTGTTGATGTGCTTAGAAAAATATCTGAACAGAATGTTTCCGTTTGAATTAATACCAAGCTCGTCATAGAAGAGCAGGTATTTGCTGTCGGTTTTTTCTTCTGCGGTGTTTTTGATGCTCTTGCGCAGCTGTCTGTAGTATAGGGATTCCTGTAGCGTGACCCTTGATCCCGCTTCAGACATAAACTTTGCCTCACACATTCTCAGCAGACTGTTTGTGGCTCTTCTGATAACCAAGGATTGAGACTTGCGGTCATATAGCATAACTCTGTCCCTGAAGTTCCAGTAGCTGTTTTTAAGCTCCGTGGAGAGTCTGGAGAATATTCCGTCAAAGGTCATTCCTATCCTGAATGAAAGGTTTTGATATTTCATTATCAGATAGGCGGTATCGATGGTCTTTCCGCTGCTCACAGGAACAAAAAACCGGAATGAGTATCTCTTGAGGAATGGGATATCAAAGCATTTCCTCAGGGTGTAAACCTGAGAGCTGATAACTGATCTGCGCTCGCCGTTTACGTTGACGAAGATCCTGAAGGTGCCCTCGTCAAGATAAGAGCATCCGTTAAGGGTTGCGTCAATATAAAGACCGTCAGAGTCATAGTTGATTGCTGTGATGTTCGCCGTAATGTCTCTCGAAGTTCCTACCACGGCAAGCTCATGGTGGGCTGTAAATTCACCGCTGAGGACAGTTTTTTCCAGCCGTATGCAGGAGTTGTAATAGCTTTTTTCAGCCTGGTCCTTGGGAAGAACAAGGTCGATAGTGGGATTCAGATCCGGCTGCTTATATTTCAGCCTCAGCATCCTGAAGGGCATCTCCTCGTCAAGACCGCACAGCCTGTAGATGTTCCTGTTGAGAATAATGGAGTTGTCGATATACTTCAGTGCTTCCGAAACCTTATCGAGAAACTCATCAACAAAGCTTCCGATTATTACGTGCTTATATTTCTCGTCAGAATTAAGTGCAAATCTGCTGCAAATGAGATACATCATCATCGACTGTGCCAAGGCAGAGCCTGGATAGCTGATGAGTGTGGGGATGACAAGAGAGCTGATGGACTGAGTGTAAAAAAACCTGCTGTATTGAGGAACATATCTGAACATATCATGGTCAGACGGCAGTGTGGTTGTATACTTATGGTTGTCGATGAATATGTATGAATAAGTCTGCAATAGTGCCTCACATATAAACTTTGCGTCAGCCTGAAAGGGTATTTCCTCATCAAAGACCAGCATTTCTGCTATTTTTCTTCGGAAGAACCAGCAACCAAGCATGAGTATAAACTTATCCGGTGTTTCCTTTAGTTTGATGAGGCCTTTAGGTATTTCTTTTGTATAGGCTCTCGGCTCTTCACCCGGAGGAGAAATCATAGGCTCTATACACAGCAGCGGAATCTTCAGTGACTTGAGAGTCCCGCTCTGAAGGGTGCTGAGAGTCTTTGGTGAATACTCGCTGTAATTATCTATATATGCAATATATTTTCCGAAATTAAGCATCCTTGCATCATTATAAGCGGAGGCTTCGGATTTTCCTGCGGCGTCAACAAAATACACATTGTTAGGATACTTTTTGTTGAATTCTGAGCAGACAGAAAGACTCTGTTCACTGCACAGAGAATCAATAAGAATCAACTGGACGTGCTCAAGAAAAAACGCTTCATCCGCAACGACAGAGGATATAGCTTTATTCAGATGAGAGTCACTTTTTATCAATAGATTTATACTGTAAAAAAAGCTCCTTGGCATGGCAGCCTCCAATAAATATTATTATCCGTTTGCTTTCTTAGTAATAAATTATAGTACAACACCACAAAAAAGTCAATTTACAAAGAAGTTACAAGGTCATTTTAACATAAAAGTAATATAAAATGAGAATAAAAACTATATCAATCTCTGAAAAATCAGATAATTCGACTTTCAGGTTGACAATAAAAGCTTTGTGTTTTATAATTCAATCAATGACAGCAAGGGCGCTGTAGGTCGATAAATGTCGGTCTGCTGCGCTCTTTTTATTTACAAAAATTACCAATTTGTATTGAATGGAGAGTGTATCTTAATGAAGGTGCCTGAGATTTTTGGCAGTCTTGTGTTCAATGATGCAGCTATGAAGGAACGTCTTCCCAAGGGAACCTATAAGGCTCTGAAAAAGACTATCGAGGAGGGCAAAGCTCTGGACATCAGTGTCGCTAACGTAGTGGCGCATTCCATGAAGGAGTGGGCGCTGGAGCACGGAGCTACACACTACACTCATTGGTTCCAGCCTATGACAGGCATCACAGCCGAAAAGCATGACAGCTTTATCACTCCCACAGAGGGCGGCGGAGTCATTATGGAGTTTTCGGGCAAGGAACTCATCAAGGGTGAACCTGATGCTTCAAGCTTTCCTTCCGGCGGCATCCGTGCTACCTTTGAGGCAAGAGGCTACACTGCCTGGGATCCCAGCTCCTATGCTTTTATCAAGGACGGCTCTCTTTGCATTCCCACAGCGTTCTGTTCCTACACCGGTGAGATACTTGACAAAAAGACTCCGCTTCTTCGTTCGATGGAGGTAATGAATGTCCAGGCACTCAGGATACTTCGTGTCTTTGGTGACACCGAGACAGAAAGAGTCATTACAACAGTGGGCCCCGAGCAGGAGTATTTCCTTGTGGATAAGGAGATATTCAAAAAGCGCAAGGATCTCATCTACTGCGGCAGAACTCTCTTTGGTGCAAGACCTCCCAAAGGTCAGGAGCTTGACGACCATTATTTTGGCACAATAAAGCCGAGAGTCTCTGCATATATGAAGGAGCTTGACGAGGCTCTCTGGAAATACGGCATCTATGCCAAAACAAAGCATAATGAGGTTGCTCCCGCACAGCATGAGCTTGCTCCCATTTTTGATTCTTCAAACATAGCTACCGATCATAACCAGCTCACAATGGCAACAATGAAGGATATAGCCGATAAGCATGGCCTTGTCTGCCTCCTTCACGAAAAGCCCTTTGCCGGAGTCAACGGCTCAGGCAAGCACAATAACTGGTCAATGTCCACCAATACAGGCAAAAACCTTCTTGATCCTTCAAACAACCCACGAGAGAATATCATGTTCCTCGTCTTTCTTGCCGCTGTTATCCGTGCTGCTGACGACCATCAGGATCTTCTCAGAATAGCTGTTGCAAGCGCAGGAAACGATCATCGTCTCGGCGGAAACGAGGCTCCTCCTGCGATTATATCAATGTATCTTGGCGACGATCTTTCCGAGGTTCTGCGTTCAATTATGTATAACGAGACTTATACTAAGAGAAACGATCAGATCATGGAGACTAATGCGGGTGTGCTTCCTAACTTTGTAAAGGACACCTCTGACCGTAACCGTACATCTCCCTTTGCCTTCACAGGTAATAAGTTTGAGTTCAGGATGGTAGGCTCTGCTGAAAACATAGCTTGCACCAACACCATTATAAATACTATTGTGGCTGACGCTCTTTGCGATTTTGCCGATGAGCTTGAGACCAAGGAGGATGTGAGAGCCGCTGCAGAGGAGCTGGTGAGAAGGACTCTTCTGGAGCATAAGAGGATCATTTTCAATGGCGATAACTATTCTGAGGAGTGGGTCGCTGAGGCAAAGAAGAGAGGACTCCTCAATTTCCGTTCTCTTCCTGAGGCACTGCCTCACTATACAGATGAGAAGAATATCAAGCTGTTTGGTAAATACGGGATTTATACCGAAGTCGAGCTTCGCTCCAGGACTGAGATCATTCTCGAAAACTATTCAAAGATAGTAAATATCGAGGCACTTACTGCTCTCGATATGGCAAAGAAGGATATTGTTCCGGCAGTTACGGCATATATCAAGGAGCTTGCCGAGACAGTTACTCTGCTGAAGGCTATAGACGGAAATCTTGTTCCTGCACCGGAGATGGATCTGCTCAAAAAGCTTTCCAGACTGCTCTCATGCTTTATGAGCAGGATAGACGATCTTGACAAGGCTGTTGTGGGAGCTAAGGATGTGGAGGGCGTTGCTGAAAATGCAATGTACTACAAGGAAAGCGTCCTTAACACAATGCAGGAGCTGCGTGCTGTGGCTGATGAGATGGAATCAAATATGTCAGCAACACTCTGGCCCTATCCTTCTTATGGAGCTATGCTTTTCAGCGTCTGAGCCTGATGAGATCTATCATACAACAAAGGGAAATCACCCCCGCAGATTAATTTCTGTGAGGGTGATTTTTTTAATGCTTGGCAAAAGCCGGATTACATACTCTTTTCGTAAGCCTCGATCATTTTCTTGACCATCTGTCCGCCCACTGAGCCTGCCTGACGGGATGTCAGGTCTCCGTTGTAGCCCTGCTTAAGGTTCACGCCGACCTCGTTTGCACACTCCATCTTAAACTGATCCATTGCCTGTCTTGCTTCGGGGACGTTGATAGAGTTGCTGCTGTTATTATTGCTTGACATAAGAACTGCTCCTTTTTAAATTTTTACAGCCATGATCCATTGCGTCAGTCTTTATTTTTCAAAGACAATTCAGGGGATCAGTCGTCTTATGCAAGCTTTGTTTGATAGGATAACTCTGAAAAGCAGCCTTAGACCCTGATCTCACCTAAGATTTGATACGGTGAAGCTCAGGGTAATGATGTTCTCTGTGCTTGGCCGCATCAACTATATGGCTGTGATATTATTATTCTCAGCATTTTTTGATATATTACGGCTCCGTTCAGGAAAATAATGTAATACTTATAATTTAGCAATATCTTGAAATCTTTTCAGATACAATTCATTTTATTTTCATTTTATTTTCACATCGGATTTATATCAATAATTTAAAATATAACAAACGATAAAGATAAAGCCTACAAGGAGGGATGACAGATGAATATTCTTATCGCCGAGCAGGACAGGGATTTTTCAAAGGCTTTTTCGTTTCTTCTCGGTCTTGATAATAACACTGTGACCACTGTATACGATGGGACCCAGGTTATCTCCAGGATTGAAGGCGGTCAGAGCTTTGATATTGCAATTGTAGATGAGTCGATACCAAGGATCAGCGCCAAAACACTTATTCCTTCTCTTTTAGCAAGGAATGTTCCTGTTATAGTATTGATCTCAGGTAAGCTGACTGCTTCAAGACTTATGGGTTCGCCTCTTGCAAATGCCTATCTGTCGCTGCCGTTTCTTCCGGGGGATCTCACCGGACTGATAAAGCGTGTGACGGAAAACGTAAACAGCACGTCGAAGCTCAGCTTTGAAGATGTAAGCATAACTCCTTCGGATTTCAAGCTATGTGGGAGCGTTCCTGTTACCGAGGGAGAGATTGAGCTGTTTGACTCGATTGTAAAGCATGAGCAGGTAAGCGGTAAGCATATTGCTCCTTATATCTCTGCACTTAACTATAAGCTTGAAAAACTGAACAAGCATTTCAGAATAAAATACCTCATCAACGAGGGATATAGGATGGTGAAGATTCAAAATGAATAAGGCAAGAAAAAAATTTATTCTCTTTTCGGAGTTAGCTGTTCTGCTTCTCCTGTCGCTGCTGCTGATGTCGATCAATGTGTTGAGTTTTACCATGGCCGCCGAGGATGCTGACAGGGTTACAGAGCGCATAGCCAGGATGAACGGTTCTTTTGAAGGAACGCAAAACTTCCCTGATGAATCTCCTCGGCCTGACGGCGGCGAGCTTCCGAATGATGAAGAAGTCTCCCAGAGCAGTAATTCCTCTGAGACATCGGCTCAGACGGATAAGGATAAGACCAACAAAAAGAATAAGGGTGATGTAAAGCCCTTCCGGCTTGAGGGCGGTTTCGGAAAATTCGGCCCCTACAGCCCTGAAATGGAATCCTCCCTCAGTTACTTTACCTACTCCATCGACAAGTACGGAAATGTAGAAAAGGTAGATCTGAGGATGGCGTCGGTCAGTGAAGAGGAGGCACAGCAGTGGGCTGAGAGCCTGCAGTATGGAAGCGTTGGCTGGACAAATACATCCTACCGTTACCGTGTTTATGAAGCAAACCATAAGACCTATGTTACAGTCATAGATCAGAGCCGTGAGCTTTGGCCCTGCTACAGGATACTCATTATATCCATTATCGGCGGTGCGGTGATGATATTGATTATAGTCCTGACCTTCCAGCTTGTGGGACGTAAGCTGTTTAAGCCTCTTGAGGAAGCTGACAGGAAACAGAAGCAATTTATTGCCCGACTGGAAAACGAATTCAAGATGCCGTTGACGATCATCAATGCAGACACCGAAGCTCTTGAACGTCAGAGCGAGCCTAACGACCAGACCAAGTCCATAGAAAAACAGGTAAGACGAATGACAGGTCTTGTCAAGGAGCTTGGAGCACTGAGCTTGTTTGAAGAGCCTGAGAGCAAGACAAAGCTTGACATTTCCGACCTGATGATAGCGATGCTTGAAAACAACAGGAGCAAATATGAAGAAAAGAAGATTAAACTAAGCTTCGACATCGAACCGGAAATAATGGTTTTAATCAACGACAATTCCTTCAAGGAAATAATGAGGGAGCTGATTTCAAACTCACTGAAGTTTTCGGTCTCTGAAGCAAAATTTACCCTGACGAGACACAAGGACAGAATAAAGCTTGTACAGCAGAATGACACTTCACTTCCCGACGGCAGCTACGATCAGATATTTGACAGGTTTACTACTCTTGAAAACGCCGAGGGAACGACGGGAGCAGGTCTTGGACTTTCAAAGGTAAAGAGCATTATCCTCACAAACGACGGAAGATTATCGGCTTCTGTCAAGAACGGAAAAATGAGCATAAGTCTCTATCTGTGACAAGAAGGTGATATTATGGCTGAAGCGACAAAACCCATCGTAGTTATGAAACGCTACGAGATGAAGTATATTATGAGTCCCGAACAGACGGAATACTTCAAAAAGAGTGTGGAAGGGCACATGAAGATCGATAAATACGGTCTGACCTCAATTGCATCACTCTATTATGATACCCCTAATTACAGGCTTATCAGGACATCAGTGGAAAAGCCGCTTTTTAAGGAAAAGATCAGGCTTCGCTCCTATGGCATTGCCACTGACACATCGCCGGTTTTTCTTGAGCTGAAACGCAAGGCTTACGGGATTGTATATAAACGCAGGGTCCAGTCCACTATCCCTCTTGTCAACAAATTCTTCTACGGCGAAGGAGATATCTGCGCAGGCGGTCAGATAAACAGAGAGATAACCACCTTCCGTGATTATTATCAGACTCTTGTGCCGGCCTGTCTGATTATTTATGACAGAGTAGCTTACTTCCAGCCGGACGGTGATCTCAGGTTGACCATTGACCATGATCCCAGGTACCGCTATGAAAATCTGGATCTCAAAACCTCTATGGAAGGCAATTCGCTCCTGAAGGACGGCTATACCATACTGGAAGTAAAGGTGCAGCAATCAGTTCCGCTGTGGCTCTCAGATATACTTACAAAGGGACATATCTATAAGGGCAGCTTTTCTAAATATGGAGAAGCCTATAGACAGCAATTGCTTAAAGTTAAAAACGAAAGGAAGATATATAATGTTTGATTCAATTTATACAGCAACCGGAGTTACTACATCACAGTTTTTTATTATGGCGGCGGCTTCCCTCGTTTCGGGCTTTGTTTTTTCCTGGCTGATGTCCTTCAAGATAAGGGCAAAGAAACGCTTCTTCATAGTGACGGCTGTTGTTCCGTTTATCGTTTCTGCGGTAATTACATTTGTCAGCGGCAATATCGGCGCCGGAGTCGCAGTAGGAGGAGCCTTCAGTCTCATTCGTTTCAGAAGCGCACCCGGAAGCGCAGACGAGATAAGCTCACTTCTCATTGCCATGGGTTCGGGCATTGCTTTTGGTATGGGCTATGTGGCATACGGAGTTATCATCCTCATCGGTATGGCGGTTATCTATCTTGTGCTGTCCTTGCTTCCGATCTTTGAGCATAAGTCCATGAGCGAGGAACGTCTTCTCCGCATAACAATCCCTGAATCACTTGAATATACCGGAGCCTTTGACGACACCTTCAAGCACTATCTTAAGAGCTTTGAGAATGCAGGTGTCAAGACAACAGGTATGGGATCAATGTTCAGGCTTTCATTCAAGATCGTAATGAAGGATCCTGCCGAGGAGAAGGAATTCATAGATGAGCTCAGGACAAAGAACGGTAACCTTGAAATAGCAGTCCTGCCCTACACCGAGCCCCAGAACCAGCTTTGATATCTCCGGAAGAATATCCGGCAAGTCTGTGACCGCTGATGCACCTCATCAGCGGCTTTCAGATCAATTGTAAACAGACAAGGAGTGTAATATCTATGAAAAAGGCTTTAATAATATTCTTATCTATGGTAGTATCATTGACGGTCTTTTCGGGATGCGGCAATCAGGGCAGCGAAGGTGATACTTCCAAAGTCTCATCAGCGGCTGTATCCGATGATTCAAAAACAGATAACAGTGGGGAAGGTGCTTCCCCAGTATCCGACACGTCCTCTGACAGCTCACAGTCGACGTCGGAAAGCTCATATTTTTCAGACAGCGACTATAAGGATATGAGCAGCGAAACGCCCCATGCGGTGATAACCCTTTCAGGCTCCGCAGCGGAGCTATCTGACTCTACAAGAGGCTCTGTTTCCGGCAGTACAGTGACCATAACCTCAAAGGGGATTTACAAGGTGACGGGTTCATCCCAGGACGTGTCTATCGTGATAGATGATTCCACAAAGTCCGGAAATGTGTATCTCATCCTTGACGGCGTTACCATGACTAACTCATCCGCACCCTGTATTAAGGTGCAGAATGCTGACAAGGTCATAATCCAGTGTACCGGTGATAACGCTCTTACCTTCAACAGCAGCAACAGCTCGGCAAAGGAGGATGCAGCGATATATGCAAAGGATGACGTTACGATCAACGGCAGCGGTTCATTAAAAATCAAGTCCAATCTGCATGGCATCGTGTGCAAGAATGATCTGAAGATCACTGATTCACAGCTTGAACTCAACGCAGACAGTATCGGCATCAAGTCTGAGGGTACTGTGCGCATAGGCGGCGGTCAGATAGCTGTCACCTCCGGCCATGACGGAATACAGATAGAAAACGATGATAATGATGCAAGCTTCTACTTTGAAAAGGCTAAGCTTGTGATTTCCTCCGGCTACGACGGAATTTCGGTCAAGGCAGGGGATGACAATAAAACCTTTACAGGGACGGTTGAACTCAATGGAGGTATTCTGACAGTAATCACGGCGTCAGGCTCAGGCTCAGATTCTTCAAAGGACAGCAATACCTCTCAGAAGGGCATCAAAACCGACGGCGATCTGATCATCTCCGAGACTGCGCTCACGGTTTCGGCTGCTGACGACGCTATCCATGGCAATGCAAGCATTACTATTAATTCAGGTACCATAGGTTTAAGCTCGGGCGATGACGGTATCACAGCATCCGGTGATCTGACCATAAACGGAGGCTCAGTGGTTGTTACAAAATCCTACGAGGGTCTTGAGGCGGAGAATATAACCATTAACGGCGGTGTTGTTGGCGTTACTGCCAGTGATGACGGTATAAACTGCTCCGGCGGTTCTGATACGACTTCCAAGGACGACAACCCCTGGGGCAGCGGAAACACCAATGCAAAGCTCACAATCAACGGAGGAGAGGTACACGTTAATTCCGAGGGCGACGGCCTTGACAGCAACGGCTCTATCTACATCACCGGCGGTACGGTCATAGTAGAAGGTCCGTCCTCTGCAGGCAACGGAGCTCTTGACAAGGGCGACGGCAGCGATTGTGTGGCAAGCATAACCGGCGGCACCGTAATAGCTATAGGCACTTCAGACATGGCTATCAACTTTGATTCCGGCACTCAGTGCTCTGCGCTCGTTTCGCTCTCCGGCTCAGAGGGAACAACCATCACAGTAGATGACGGTTCAGGCTTTACCTTTACTGCAAACAAGAGCTTCTCGTCGGTTGTTTACTCATCACCTGAGCTGAAGCAGGGCAGCACCTATACCATCAGTGCGGGAGACAGCACTGCAACAGCAGATTTTTCATCAGGTCTTTATTATTCAGAGATCAGCGGCAGAGGCGGCATGGGCGGCCCTCAGAGATAATCAGTTTTCAATAATAATCCAAGGCTCCGACATTGTTCCAAAAGCGGGACATTTGCCGGAGCCTTTTGTTTTGTGGTTAATGTGCATTTTATACCAAAGTTCAGCGTATATATTGTATCTGTAAAGACTTGACAATACTATATATTGTGGTTATAATGTTAATCAGACACAAAATAGCGGTGGTCGGAGGGTCAGACGTTCTCTGGATCAGAGCCATAGACGGTGATCTCGGTGCCTCTTGAGAGGATCAGACCATCATTGTTCATCTTCTTCAGCTCCCGCATCATGGAGCTTCGGTCTGCGCAGATGTATTCTGCAAGATCGGATAAGGGTATCGGAAGCCTGAAGCGTTGCTTGTTTCTGTTTTCCGACACGTAAGCGAAGTATGCCATGAGCTTGCCACGGATAGTGCGCTGGGACAGTATGTCAATGTGTATCTGGCTGCGGCAGGAGACGGAAGTGAGCACGTTCCTTACAAATGCGGAATGCATTGCACAGCTCTTATCACAGATGCCCGTGATGGATGTATCCTGGACAAAGCTGACAAGGCAATTCTTCTTTGCCACAACGGAGTATAGGTTGACGTTTGTATCCGGCGAAAGAAAGCTCCCGAATATATTGCCTTCCTCGTAGTAATCAAGAATATTTTCCTCTCCGGCGTCGTTGATGCTTATCAGGTATGCAAGGCCGCTTCTGACGATACCTGCTTCGCTGCTGTCCTGTGAAAAGGACAGTATCGTCTCGCCCCGGCGGAAGCATTTGCTTTCAAAGTGCAGACAAGCTTCTATCTGTGCTGTTTCATCACTATTAAGACCGCTGAAAATAGAATATTTATTCATTGTTGACTCCTCTATATAATGTGCTTTGAATTTGTGCAAAACGCTATATCTTGTATTATACACTAATACTGTTGCAAATGCAACATACATTTTGCCTGATTTCGGATAAAATAGAGGGCGTACACTTTTGAACGGAGATGTATTAATTATGAAGATAATCAAAAGAAATTCCTCGGAAGAGGTATTTAACGGCGAAAAGATCGTTAATGCAATAACTAAGGCAAATAACGCAGGGGATAAGCGCTATCTGACCAGCGAGCAGATCAAGGATATTGCCGAGTATGTCGAGTATAAGTGCTCAAAGATGGGCAGAGCCGTATCTGTTGAGGAAATACAGGACATGGTCGAGGATCAGATTATGGCGAAGGGCGCCTTCGATCTTGCAAGAAGATATGTCAAATACCGCTATAACCGCTCACTCATCAGGCGTGCCAATACAACAGACAATAAGATCCTCAGCCTTATCGAGTGCAATAACGAAGAAGTAAAGCAGGAAAACTCAAACAAAAACCCCACTGTCAACAGCGTTCAGCGTGACTATATGGCAGGTGAGGTCAGCAAGGATCTGACAAAGAGGATACTTCTTTCCAATGACATTGTTGAGGCACATGAGAATGGTATCATACATTTCCATGACAGCGACTATTTTGCCCAGCATATGCATAACTGTGACCTTGTAAATCTTGAGGATATGCTCCAGAACGGCACGGTTATCAGCGAAACTCTTATTGAGAAGCCCCACAGCTTTTCTACCGCCTGCAATATTGCTACTCAGATAATCGCACAGGTGGCAAGCAATCAGTACGGCGGCCAGAGCATCAGCCTGACACACCTTGCACCCTTTGTGCAGGTATCAAGGGAAAAGATCAAGCGTGAGTTTTTGGCAGAGCTTGAGGAAATGAACTGCACTATCCCGGAGGAGACAATCGACTCCATCGTTGAGGAAAGGCTCCGCAAGGAGATAACCAAGGGCGTGCAGACAATACAGTATCAGGTTGTCACATTGCTGACCACCAACGGACAGGCACCCTTTGTGACAGTCTTTATGTATCTTAATGAGGCTAAGGACGAACAGCAGAAGAGAGACCTTGCTATGATAATCGAGGAGACTCTTCGTCAGCGTTATATCGGTGTCAAAAACGAAGAGGGTGTGTGGGTGACTCCTGCATTCCCGAAGCTCATCTATGTTCTTGAAGAGGACAATATCACCGAGGGCAGCAAGTATTGGTATCTTACAGAGCTTGCCGCAAAGTGCACCGCAAAGAGAATGGTGCCTGATTATATTTCCGAGAAGGTAATGCTCAAGAACAAGATTGATAAGAACGGCGAAGGCCACTGCTACACCTGCATGGGCTGCCGCAGCTTCCTGACACCTTATATTGACGAAAACGGCAAGCCAAAGTATTACGGACGCTTCAATCAAGGCGTTGTTACCATCAACCTTGTGGATATAGGTCTTTCAGCGGAGAAGGACATTGATCGCTTCTGGAAGATATTCGATGACAGAATGGGTCTTTGCCACAGAGCTCTCAGGGCACGTCACGAGAGACTCAAGGGTACTCTTTCAGATGCGGCTCCTATTCTCTGGCAGTACGGTGCTATTTCAAGGCTCAAAAAGGGCGAGACCATCGACAAGCTTCTTTATGGCGGTTATTCCACCCTTTCCCTTGGCTATGCAGGACTCTGGGAGTGCGTTTACAGCCTGATCGGTAAAAAGCTCACCGAGGAAGAGGGCAAAGAGCTGGGTCTTCAGATAATGAAGAAGCTCAACGAATACTGTGCAAAGTGGAAAAAGGAAGAGTGCATAGACTATAGCCTTTACGGCACACCCCTTGAAAGCACGACATATAAATTTGCCAAGTGCCTGCAGAAGCGTTTCGGTATTATCAAGGGTGTAACGGACAAAAACTATGTGACAAACAGCTATCATGTTCATGTGACCGAGGAGATCAACGCCTTTGATAAGCTGAAGCTTGAATCAGAGTTTCAGACTCTCTCACCGGGCGGCGCTATCAGCTACGTCGAGGTGCCGGATATGCAGAATAACCTGGAGGCTGTGCTCAAGGTAATGCAGTTTATCTATGACAACATCATGTATGCAGAGCTGAACACCAAGAGCGACTACTGCCAGGTGTGCGGATATGACGGAGAAATACAGATCGTCACCGATGACGATGGCAAGCTGGTATGGGAGTGCCCCAAGTGTCATAACCGTGACCAGAATAAAATGAATGTTGCCCGCCGTACCTGCGGATATATCGGCTCCCAGTTCTGGAATCAGGGCAGGACACAGGAGATCAAGGAGCGAGTTCTTCATCTGTCAACTCACGCATTTCAGACTGAGAAACCGGCAGTAAACGAGTAATACTTTTTTCTACAGCAAAAAAGGGAGGGTCTTAATCAAAGACACTCCCTGAAGCTGTTTTAAGAAACAAGAGGTGAATAAAATGTTCGTAGGTGAGATCATCACGGCAGACAGCGCAAACGGTACAGGTATAAGGGTAAGTCTGTTTGTATCGGGCTGTACAAATCACTGTAAAGGTTGCTTTCAGCCCCAGACATGGGACTTTGAGTATGGCAGACCATATACTCCGGAGATCGAGGAGATGCTGATAAAGGAGCTTTCCAAAAGCTACTATGACGGTCTGACTATCCTTGGAGGAGAACCCTTTGAGCTGTCAAATCAGCGTGGACTGATAGATCTTATCCGCAGAGTGAAAAGGGAGCTTCCGGATAGGAATATCTGGATGTATACAGGCTTTACCTATGAGAAGGATCTTGTTCCTGGAGGATGCCGGTATATAGAGTGTACCGATGAGATACTCGACAGTATTGATATTCTCGTCGACGGACGTTTTGAGGAGGATCTGAAAAACATCTCTCTTGTCTTCAGAGGTTCGGAAAACCAGAGGATAATTGATGTGAAAAAGACAAGATCAAGCGGGAGCATTGTGCTTTCTCCTCTGATGAACAGAAAATGACAGCCTCAGCATTATATAGCTTTAAAACAATCAAGCCCGACCTATAAACAGGTTGGGCTGTTTTTGTTCTGTTCGGGCCTTTCAGGTCAGTCGTAAAGCCGGCTGGTCATTTTGTCAACGGCATCAATAACCTTTTCGGCGCCAAACTTTGTTTCATATTCAAAAATGGCATAGAAGCTCCCCATAAGCTGGTAGGTGATCTTAACATTTGTGAAAACATCATCCTTCAGCTCAGGTTTGACACTGAAAAGATGCTGTTTGATGCCATCCTCGATTTTTTCAGGCAGTCTGGAAAACTGCGAACCGGAAAAGAGCACAGTCACAAGACCTTTATTGGATATATAACCATTAATCATGCTGTGAGATGCCCTGAGCGGGTCGTGTATAAGCTCCTCAGGGTCGTTGCCGAAGCTGATAATACTGTCAACGACCTCCATCTGGAGCTGTTCGGACAGATCGTAGATATCCTTATAATGCAGATAAAAAGTTGCCTTGCTGATCTCTGCTGTGTCGCAAAGCTCTTTGACGGTGATTTTTTCAAGATTCTTTTTTGATCTGATGGCAAGAAAAGCGTTGTGGATGCTGCGTTTTGTTTTCATTGCTCTCATGTCCATGGCAAAAACTCCCTTGACGATTTTTGAATAGTGTCAATTAATTGACTGTTGTACAAAATCGTAGATTGAAAAATCCGTAAAAAGGTAGTATATATATTATAGTACATTAATAAACCACTGTCAATTAAAAGGAGGAGCAATTATGGATTTTTACGGTTTTTACACTGGTGCGATCTTTGATGCTTATAACTGGCTTGGTGCTCACTGTACCCAGGAGGAAACTACCTTCAGGACGTTTGCACCGCAGGCTTCCGGAGTTGAGTTGGTTCTTGAAGATAAGGTTATCCCTATGGAGAAGGTATATAACGGTCAGTTCTACGAGATCAGCGTAGAGAATCTTCCGGTGGGTACAAAGTATGAATATCGTATTCGCGGCAACAACGGTCAGGTTGATCACTGTGATCCCTACGGCTATTCAATGGAGCTTCGTCCGAATCATCGTTCAATCACAGTTGACCTTTCGTCATACACATTCAAAGACGGTGACTGGATGAAGAAACGTTCTGATATGCTCAAAAAGCCGCTGAATATTTATGAGCTCCATGCAGGCTCTTTTAAAAAGCCCGGCAGTGCCCCTGATAGCTGGTATGATTATGAGCAGCTTGGTGAGGTGCTGATTCCTTACCTTTTAAAGAGCGGATATAATTATGTAGAGTTTCTTCCCCTTTGTGAGCATCCCAGTGATGAGAGCTGGGGATATCAGACAACAGGCTATTTTGCGCCCACCAGCAGGTATGGTACACCCGAAAAGCTGATGAAGCTTATAGATATGCTGCACAAGAATAACATTGGTGCGATCCTTGACTTCGTTCCTGTTCATTTTGCTGTGGATGCTTATGGACTTGCAAGATATGACGGCTCCGCACTGTATGAGTATCCTAACAACGATGTTGGAATGAGCGAGTGGGGAAGCTGCAATTTCATGCATTCGAGAGGTGAAGTAAAGAGCTTCCTGCAGTCATCTGCAAATTACTGGCTGAAGGAGTTCCACTTTGACGGTCTGAGAATGGATGCTATCAGCAGAATTATATTCTGGCAGGGCGACGAGAGGCGTGGAGTCAACAGCAACGCTCTGGATTTTGTTAAAAACATGAACAGTAAGCTTAAAACCATGAATCCCGGCTGTATGCTCATTGCAGAGGACAGCACAAGCTTCAAGGGCATCACAACACCCGCAAGTAAAGGCGGTCTCGGATTTGACTATAAGTGGGATCTGGGATGGATGAATGACACACTGAGCTATTTTGCTCTTCCGCCGGAGAAGCGTGTTGAAAAGTATCACAAACTTACCTTCTCAATGATGTATTTCCGTGATGAGCAGTATCTCCTGCCGTTTTCACACGACGAGGTTGTTCACTGTAAGGGCACTATAGTAA
This sequence comes from uncultured Ruminococcus sp., assembly GCA_902768825.1. Taxonomy (GTDB): domain Bacteria; phylum Bacillota; class Clostridia; order Oscillospirales; family Acutalibacteraceae; genus UBA1213. The sequence goes on along the minus strand of CACXMR010000004.1, from coordinate 46,691 downwards.
ACAAGATGTATGGCTCGCAGTATGAAAAGCTCAGCCAGGCAAAAGCTCTGTATATGTATATGCTCACCCATCCCGGAAAACAGCTCAATTTTATGGGCAATGAGCTTGGGCAGCTCCGTGAGTGGGATGAAAAGAGAGAGCTTGACTTTTTCCTGCTGGAGGATTTCAAGCATAAGACCTTCAACGAATATATGATCGCTCTTAACAATGCTTATCTGGAGCATCCGGCTATGTATGAGGATGACTATTCTGATTCAGGCTTTGAATGGGCTGATTGCCACCAGGAATCAAGGCTTATCTATGCTGTCATACGCCGCAGCAAGAAGGAAACTCTGCTTGCACTGTTCAATTTCGGAAATACTGTTCAGTCGGGCTATACCCTTGAGCTTGAAAAGGTAAAGAATGCAAAGCTATTGCTCTGTTCAGAGGATGTCAGATTTGGTGGCAGTATTGCGGCGCCCCATGAGCTCTTTACCCTCGCAGGTCAAAAGCTTATCAGCAACCTTCCGCCTTATTCAGCAGCACTTCTTGCTATTGAGGAATGATGATTCTTTAAAGCGCTCCGTTTGGGGCGCTTTGTTTCTTTGTTGATAAGCCGAGGGGAGCTTGAAACCAGCTTTCACGTCTTGACAAAAAACTCATGTATGTTATAATTAATGGGTGAATAGTTGAATAGGACAGTTCGCTTGCGCCATCCTGTCGTTAAACAAAACCAGGGCTGCACACGCTGATGAGGTGTGTGCCTGTTTTGCTGTACCTGATATACAACGATGAAAGCGCTTGCTGACTGCAGGCGCTTTATTTTTTGGGGTGATGAAATGTATACTCTTAAAACCAGTGCAGCTTTTGACAGTGCGCATTTTTTGTCAGGATATGAGGGAAAATGTGCCAATATCCATGGACATCGCTGGCTGATAGAAGCTGAAGTGGCAGGAGAGAGTCTCTGTGCGCAAGGCGATAAGAGAGGAATGCTTATTGATTTCGGAGATCTGAAAAGAGAGGTCAGAGCTATTGCTGACGGCTATGACCACGCACTCATAATTGAAAAGGGTTCATTAAAAAGCAAAACTTTCGCAGCTCTCATGGAAGAGGGATTTCGTATAATTGAGATCCCCTGTCGTCCGACAGCTGAGAACCTTGCAAGGATGTTTTTTGAGGAACTGAATAAAAGAGGACTGCCGGTAATAAAGGTGACTGTTTATGAGACGCCTCAAAACTGTGCTTCCTATGAAAGGTGACTAAGGAGGCAGTTATGGCTAAGGTCGTAGAAAAATTTGTAAGCATTAACGGCGAAGGTCCTCACGCAGGTGAAATAGCTGCCTTTATCCGGTTTAAGGGATGCAATCTCAACTGCTCCTATTGTGATACCAGATGGGCAAACTGCGATGATGTGCCTTATACAGAGGAAAGTGTAGAGCAGCTGACGGAATGGATCAGACAGACCGCTTGTAATAATGTTACCCTTACGGGCGGCGAACCGCTGCTGCAGGAGGATATTGTTCCCATAATTGATAGTCTTGCAGCTTTGGGCTGCCGTGTTGAGATCGAAACAAACGGGAGTATCGAGCTGGCGGAATGCTTCAAAAACAGGGAGCGTGTATGCTATACCATGGATTATAAGCTTCCTTCCAGTGGAATGGAAAAGGCAATGAATAAAAGCAATTTCCAAGTGTTGGGCAGGCATGACAGCGTAAAATTCGTGTCCGGCACTAAAGAGGATCTTGACAGAGCAAAGCAAATCATCGAGGAATATGACCTTACAAACAGGTGCCATGTGTTTATCAGCCCTGTATTCGGGAGCATTTCTCCTGCGGAGATCGTAAGCTACCTGATAAGCAATAACATGAACCATGTAAGACTGCAGCTCCAGATGCACAAGTTTATCTGGGACCCTGATAAAAGAGGAGTGTGAGAGAATGGATAAAAAAGCGATAGAATATCATGTGAGGGGCTTGCTGGAAGCAATAGGGGAGGATCCTGACCGTGAAGGTCTGAGGGAAACCCCTGAGAGAGTTGCAAGAATGCTTGCCGAGGTCCTTGAAGGCACAGCATATTCAAACCACGATATAGCGGTCATGTTTGGAAAGGTTTTTGATGCACCAGACGGATATGACGAGGACAGCATAATCGTTGAGAAGGATATAACGGTTTTCAGCTATTGTGAGCATCATCTTGCACTTATGTATGATATGAAGGTCAATGTGGCGTATATCCCAAAGGGCAAGGTTCTTGGTCTGAGCAAGATAGCAAGGATCTGTGAGATGGCGGCAAAGCGTCTGCAGCTCCAGGAGAAGCTGGGAAAGGATATTGCTGATATTATTTCCGAGGCTGCGGGAACAGAGGATGTGGCTGTTATGATATCCGGCTGCCACAGCTGTATGACCGCCAGGGGTATCAAAAACGCTTCGGCAAAAACCCTTACGGCTACCTTTAAGGGAAGGTTCAAAACAGAGAAAGAGCTAAGACAATATGTTAAGTTTGATTGAGGATCGGGGATGAAGAAATGAAAGCGCTTGTATTATTCAGCGGTGGTGTTGACAGCACAACGGCTCTTGCACTGGCAATAGATAAATACGGATCGGAGCAGGTTCTCGCCCTTTCCATCGGTTATGGACAAAAGCACACCCGTGAGCTTGAATCTGCCAAAAAAATAGCGGACTATTATTCTGTCAGGCTCAGGTCCCTTGATCTTGCAGGAATATTCGAGGGCTCTGACTGCTCGTTGTTGTCATCAAGCACAGAAGAGGTGCCCAAGGAAAGCTATAAGGATCAGCTTGACAAAAGAGAGGGCAAGCCGGTGTCAACATACGTTCCCTTCAGAAACGGTTTGTTTATTTCATGTGCGGCAGCCATTGCACTGTCAAACGGCTGCACAGAAATATGGTACGGTGCTCACAGTGATGATGCCGCAGGCAATGCATATCCGGATTGCAGCAGTGAGTTTAACGACTCCATCGGACGGGCTGTTTATGTAGGCAGCGGTGAGCAATTAAGGATAGTTGCGCCGTTTATTGGCATGACAAAAGCCCAGGTGGTTGCAGAGGGGCTGAAAATAGGAGTGCCCTATGAGATGACCTGGAGCTGTTATGAGGGCGGGGATAAGCCTTGCGGACTGTGTGGCACCTGCCGTGACAGACTGAATGCTTTCAGGGCAAACGGTATCGAGGACCCGGCATTTCGGGAGGAGGATTAATTTGGAAAAATCAAGGGAATCAGAGAGAAACAGCATCACACTGCTTGGAAATAAAAATGTCTCCTACGGCTTTGAGTATACCCCTGAGGTGCTTGAGACATTTCAGAATAAGCATCCGGACAACGATTACTTTGTAAAGTTTAATTGTCCTGAGTTTACAAGCCTGTGTCCTATTACCGGACAGCCGGATTTTGCCTGCATTTATATATCCTACATACCTGATAAGCTTATGGTAGAGAGCAAGTCGTTAAAGCTGTATCTGTTCAGCTTCCGAAATCACGGGGATTTCCACGAGGACTGCGTGAATATAATCATGAAGGACCTGATCGCTCTTATGGACCCGAAATACATTGAGGTCTGGGGAAAATTCCTGCCTCGTGGCGGAATATCCATAGATCCCTACTGTAACTATGGCAAACCCGGTACAAAGTATGAAAAGCTCGCCTGGGAAAGGCTTTCAACCCACGATCTATACCCGGAGACTATCAGAAACCGATAAAACAAGCGTTCCACGATAAAAAGTCATGGAACGCTTATTTATTTGCTGTTTTTGTTTCTTGAGCGGAAAACACTTATTACTGATGATAATATGATAACGGCAATCAGCCCGATCAATAGGTAAATGATAATGTTTTCGGAATTGTCATTGTCATGGAAAACGTAGATGTCCTTTTCACGCTGAGAGCTTTTGCTTGCATCGGCATCTGTAACTGCGGCACTCGTTTTCTTTGAGGAAGAATTGAGCGAGGAATCCTTAGAGGCACTCTTGCTCACAGTCTTTCTGCTATTGTCGGAACTGATTTGTGAATTAACAGCTACTGCGTTCTTTTCAAATCTGAGAACAAGAGGTGCCTCAGGCCGTAGGATGGTAATATTTTGCTCGTCGTCGCAAAGTGTAAACTCTCCAAGAGCAAACTCACTTGTTCCGTTGTATGAGCTGTCGGCATTAAACACAAAACAAATTGTTTCCGGGCTCTCCATCGGCACCTTGCCGTAGCAACATATTTTGATAATGCCTTTTTCGTTCTCGCTTTCATGGAATGAGAGTTCCAGGGCCTGCTTGTTGTATTTGACATTCTTTAGAGTCAGGAGCTTCGGGTCATAGTGAAACGTACCTTCAGCAACTCCGTATGGGAGAAATGCAAGGACATTTACGTTGACTGTTGATATATCGGCACGGACTGTGTAGTCAGCCTGGTCGATATAGATGTCAAGCTCAGGTTCGGAAGCAAGGCATGAAAGTGTCAGCGGCATAAGGAGGCAAAACAATGTGCATATTATTGCAAATTGCTTCAGGAATCTCATGTGATCACCTCTCCATGTCAGAATAACGCTATTTTGGACTTGATAGTAGTGCTTGAAAAAAACGGACTGCTAAGTGCTTCCATAATTATACCATTTTGTTATATCCGAGTCAAATCAATCCATAAAAAATCACCGCCGGCAAAAGGGTTAAACCCTGTCCTGCCGACGGTCATTGGCCTTTTCATCAAAGATAATATCTGATGTCTGATAGGATATTGCTCCGCCTGCGATCTCCTGATCGGTGAGACCGGAATTGAAAATGATATTGTCAGCTCCGACCGGCTGGGACATTCCTTTTTTTGAACGATCTTTTTTGATCTGGTCACCTATGATTTGCAACATCTCTCTTCAATTGATTTTTTCCTGACAGACTTGTTTAACAATAGTATAGATCGGGAATTGTACCATGCTTTTAACAGTATTATTTCCTTCTGTTAATCGTGACGATTGTGGTGTTAAAGCCGATAACACGGTTATATTCTACTTTTGAGCTAATGCTTCTTATCAGTTTTAGTCCGGTTATCATCTCGCCGGAATTATTAATATACTCCGTGGGATTGAATATCTTTCCGTTATCCCGCACCTTAAGAATAACCGCTTCGGGCGTGATATTCACGAAAATATCCACCATATCAGATTTAGAGCTTGCGGCGTACTGTGCTGTATTTACGCACAGCTCCTCAACAGAAACACCGATTTTGTTTGCAACATCAGCCTCAACGCCTCTTTCCTTGCAGTAATCGACTACCTTGTGAGACGCTTCTACAGCCGAGTCCACGTTGTTTTCGATGCTGAAATCAATAATATCTCCGTCCTCCTGCTTAGGCAGCAGCAAAAAAGCAGACCTTCCTTTTCGTTTTGCGATTATTCCCATTACAAGCAAAACGGATACAATTGCCAATAGGATAGAGATAACGTGGCACAGCCAGACAAGATTGGGATCAATCAGAGACAGTATCCAGAGCACGGGAATAAAGAAAACCGTTCCTTCCAGAATGGTCAGCACCGTTGCTGCGTTACGGTGACCGGTTGACTGATAATGAGAGCGGAGGATGAACAGCATACCCGTGGGAGGAACACAAAGTGAGAACAGGAAAATTGCTCCGGGCAAAAGCTCCTGAGCTTCGGGACTTGTGACATTAAACACCGCACCGGTCTGAATGGGAAACAGCATAAACACAACCATTATGGCAACACAGATGATCTCCATCACGATCATCGCACGTTTGAAAAGCTGACGGATGCCTTTATAATCCTTTGCACCGTACAGTGCGCCGTTGATAGGCAGCATTGTCTGAGCAGTTCCCGTAAAGAAGATATTTGCTACACTGGTTACAGATGCGCACACCACAAGGATCTGACCGCCTACTGCACCCAGCACACCAAGAACTATCGTATTGAGGAATTTTGTTTTGATGAACATACAAAGATACATCATTGCCGTTGCAAGCCCCAGATGAAAGGCGTTGAACATCAGACGGATATCCTTTAACCCGACCTTAGTAAAGAACACAGTGCGCTTTTGTGAGCGGAAATAGGGTATCAGCAGAACCAGTGCCGCAGTAAAACCGATGTTTGTTGCCCAGCCGGCTCCGGCAATGCCAAGCTTTAATACCCCCATAAAAACGTAATCCAGCAGTAGGTTTATAGCGTTGGAAACAATTGGCATTGCAATGGCAAGCTTTCGCAGACCGTCTACTCTGACGAAAGCAGACGTGCCGTTAAGCAATATCATAGGGATTCCCAGGAACAATACAGGGATAAGGTAATCTGAAACAGGTTTTAATAATTCCTCCTTACCTGAGCAGAGCCAATAGGAAAGAGGAGCCTGCAAAATCAGGCCTACTATCGCAAAAACGGCCATAAAGCCGGATCCGACAATAATTGAAATTGTGAAGCATTTGTTAGCTGTTTTTTGATCTCGTTTTCCCTTATAGGTCACAGCCAGCGTATTTCCGCCATAGATGAATAATCCGAAAATCATATTAAGTATGTAGATCAGCGGACCTATAAGGTTGGTAGCATTCAGGTCATTGGCAGTCAAAAGGTGCCCGACCATGATCCTGTCCACGATCGAGGCAATGGAAGCACATCCGCTCATTGCCAGCGTTGTAAAGAAATATTCGTTATATTTATGATTGATCAGTCTTCCGCTTCGCTCCATGTTGTCCACCTTTTCTGTAAAGAATATTCCGATCTCAGGGTGAAAGCCTTGATAAGATGATATCAAAAAAAACAGTCGTTGTCCACTGTTTAGTTAAGAAATTGCCAAAAAATAATAGACAATTATTAAAATTTCTGGTATGATTAATTAGAATTATGAGTTTTTTCGTATTAGTATAAGAAACTGACAGTCCCATTTGTACGATATGAAAGGAGAAATGTTATGAGCGGATTAACAAAAAGGTTTAAAACCATATTTGAACGGTACCGGGATAAAGTATTGCTTACAGAGAGCTTTACCGGGCGCAGTCTGACAGGCGGAGAGCTGATGACCCTCAGCGGAAGGATTGCTGCGTTACTGAGGTCAAAGGGCACGGAGAGAGGAAGTCTTGTTCCGGTTATTCTGCCACGGGGTATTGATTATATAGCTGCAGAGATCGGTGTGCTAAGAGCCGGCTGCGGTTATGTGCCGCTTCTGCAGGAGTATCCTCAGGAACGTATTGATTATATAAAAAATGACTGTCAGGCACAGATAGTGATAGATGAAGCCTTTATGCGTGATGCCATGAGTGCAGAGCCGGCAACTGAGGACGCTGAGACTACTGACGAGGATATTTCTCTGTTGATCTACACCTCAGGCTCCACCGGGAATCCCAAGGGTGTTGTGCATACACACCGATCTTTATTTGAGGCAGTGCAAAAGAACACCTGCATCAACGGAATGACAGACAGCGACAGAACACTCGGGCTTGTGAGCCTTAGCTTTGCTTTGTCCGTTGCAGAGGTGTATGACACCATTCTTTCGGGAGCGCATCTCCTGATACTCAACGATCAGGAGCGCAAGGAGCTTTCCTATGTCAGGAAAGCCATAATAGATTACAGAATTACCGCTTTGTATATCAATCCCAATATGCTCAAGCGTCTGGATATCCACAATTCATCCCTGCGGTTCGTTCAGACGGTGGGCGAGAGATTATCCGACTTTTATTCCAACGAATACAGGATAATCAATACATACGGTTCATCCGAGGCGCTCTGTTCTCTCACCTTCAATGTTGATAAAGCCTATGACAATACACCCATAGGAAGGCCTGCCGATGGAGTATCCGTATATCTCCTTGATGACAGCGGCAAGCAGGTCCCGATGGGCGAGGAGGGAGAGATTTGCCTTGCCGGAAGCTTTTCAAAGGGATATTGGAAGCTGGAAAAGCAAACAAAGGAAGCATTTGCTGCTGATCCCTTCTCTGATCCTGCGGACGGTCTGACACTTTATCACACTAACGATATAGGCAGGATGCTGCCGGACGGGAATATCGTCTATGTCAACCGCAAGGATTGGATGGTGAAGATCAACGGTCAGCGTGTCGAGACCGGAGAGATAGAAGTCCGGATGGTTACGGATCATCCGGAGGTTGAAGCAGCCGTTGTCAAGGCGTTTGAGAACGAATACGGACTTACCTATCTTGCCGCATACTATAAAGTAAAAAACGATATGTCCATATCATCCGAAGTCATCGAAGCATCACTCCGCCGGAAGCTGCCGGATTATATGATCCCCCGATTCTTTGTGGAGGTGGAAGCTTTTCCGCTTAACACCAACGGCAAGATCGACCGCAAGGCGATAAAGCCGCCGATGGCTGCATCCTTCAAGGAGGAATATGCAGCGCCTGAAACGGAGTATGAAAGGGTTCTTTGCTCCGCTTTTGAAAAAATACTGAAATGCGGTCAGGTAGGAGTTAACGATAATTTCTTCTCTTTGGGCGGCGATTCACTGCTGGCAATGACGCTCCAGGCGGAATGCGGCATAGCGTCACTTTCTTCGGAGATCATCTTCTCCGGAAAAACTCCCAAAAGGATCTCAGCAATGCTTGAAATGGCAGTAACACAGGAATCGTCAGAGAAAGCCCAGCTGAATGAATACCCCCTGAGCACCTTTGAGACAGGTATGTATCTTGAGCAGAAGCTGAATCCTGAATCGAGGATGTATAACCTGATAGGCTATTATGAGGTCAACGGCTCAGGAGCGGAGCAGATAAAAAATGCAGTGGAAGATATTTTCCGCAGCCACGAAGCCTTCCATTCGGTCTATCGTGAAAAGGACGGCAGGCTTCTTAGAGTATTGGTTGACGAAATACCCGAAATCACCGTTTGTCAGATCAGCGATATTCAGGCAGCCCGTTCTATGGCGGAAGCTCAGGACAAGACATACGATCTTTCCGCTGGCATTCCTGCCAGTGCTGTTATCTACACGGACACAAAACAATGCCTGCTTGTCCTGTTTTATCATCACATTATGTTTGACGGCGGCAGCGATATACTGTTTGGAAAAGAGCTTTTTGCAAGGCTTACAGGCAATGCTCCTGTCCTTGACAGCTTTGACCTGAGCGGTGCTTCTCAGGTAAATCACGAAGCCTCCTATCAGAAGGGCTTTGAAAAATACAAGGCACTCTTTGCGGACGGTGTTCCGGTCACAGAGCTTACCACCAAAGCTCCACGTCCCAAGGTGCATCCCGAATCAGATACCGACCGTTTCTTTGTCATAGGAAACGACCTTCTGCAAGCCATAAAACAGACAGCCCGCCAAAAGTCAGTGACGCCCTTTGATCTGCTGCTATCGGCATATTCCATGACGGCTGCAAAATATACTGCGTCAGAGGATATAGTGGTCAGTGTACCTGTTAATACCCGTGACGCAAAGACAAGCAATACCATCGGTATGTTTGTAAATACTGCGCTATTGCGCCTCAGACCGGTTCGATCCAAAAGATCTGACGACTACATCAGTGAAGTAAAGGAAGCTGTTTCTGAGTATATCAAGGAGAATACCTGCCCCTTTGACCGTCTGGTGGCGGCGTTTGCCAAAGAAAGGGACGCTTCACGCAGTCTGCTGTCCGATGTGGGTATTAACTATATTCCCATACAGAATGATATGAGCGGAAACGGAGTTGCAATAAAATCATCATATCGTTTGCAAACCTCCGGCAAGGACATTAATCTGGTCATGCAGGTTAAGGAGCAGGGCATTGACTGCTATCTTCAGTATTCCAGCCAATTGTTTGAAGATACCGTGATCGAAGGCTTTATCGAGCAATTCCTTAGTACCGCTGAGAGACTCTGTGAACCTCAGTCTGCTACAGTCAGGGATGCCCTTGCACTGCCTGCTCTGCAGCTAAAGACTGTTAATGAGTTTTCATCCACTGCAAAGGCCGATATTCCCATAAAGCTTCTGCACAGGCTTTTTGAGCAAAGCGCAAACGAAAATCCGGATAGAATCGCCCTGATAGCCAAGGACAAAACAATGACCTATAATGAGCTCAGCAAGAGTTCTGACATCGTTGCAAACAACCTGATTGATAAGGGCATTCGCAAGGGTGACAGTGTTGTCCTTCTTCTCCCAAGAGAAAGCACATTCTTCAGCTGTCTCTTCGGTGTCAACAAGGCCGGTGCGTCATTTATTCCCTGCGATCCGCAGTATCCGGCTGACCGTATACGCTCCATTATTGAGGACAGCGGAGCTGTGTGCATAATAACTACCCAGGAAAAGCTTGCAGACTACGCAGCATACAACGCCATAAACGTATCGGATATTCTTGAGGGCAGCGATACCTCAGCCCCCGAAATAGAAATGACCGGCGATGAGCTTGCCTACATGATCTACACCTCCGGCTCAACGGGCAAGCCCAAGGGAGTTATGCTGAGTCACATCGGAATATGCAACTATCTGATGCCGCACCCTGCAAATATCCACATGAATTATATCAAAAATCATGTTGAGACATATCTTTCCGTGACAACAGTATCCTTTGATATGTCCTTCAAGGAGCACACGGCAGCCCTTTGCAACGGCAAAACGCTGGTTTTCGCTTCCGAGGAGGAAATGAACGACCCGAGAGCGCTTGCCGACCTGATGGAGAAATACAGTGTTGACTGCATGAATGCCACACCGTCAAGATTGCAGCAATATATGGAATATGAGCCCTTCAGAAAAGAGCTTGCAAGGTGTAAGCTTGTCATGTCCGGCGGTGAGGGTTATCCCATGTCACTGAGGGACGCTATCAAAGCCTGCTCCGATGAGATAAAGATCGTCAATACCTATGGCCCCACAGAGATAACCGTTTCATGCAATGCAGCTGACCTGACGGATGCGGATTATGTTACTATAGGAAGACCGCTTCTTAACTACAGCGAATATATTGTTGACAGATACGGCGACCTTGCGGCCTGGGGCGTGATCGGCGAACTGTATGTAGGCGGCGTAGGAGTTGCCAAGGGTTACCGCAACCTACCCGAAAAAACCGCAGAGTCCTTTGTGGAGTACAACGGACAGAGAATGTATCGCACCGGCGACTATGCTAAATACGACAAGGACGGAAACGTGTTCATTTTAGGCAGACTTGACAGTCAGGTTAAGCTTCGTGGACTGAGAATAGAGCTTTCAGAAATCGAAGAGCTGATTGCAGCCCAGCCCCATATCAAAAAGGCGTCGGTTATCATCCGCAAGATAGGCGGACAGGACAATCTGTGCGCTTACTTTACTGCCGATAAGAAGATCGAAATCGACGATCTCCGCGACGAGCTGAAAAAGCACCTTACCCATTACATGGTTCCTACAGCTTACCTTCAGATGGATGAGATGCCGGTGACAGCTAACGGCAAGACTGATACAAAACGACTTCCTGAGCCTGCTGCAGCTGATAAAACCATAATTCCCCCGCAGAATGAAGTGCAGCAGCGTATATTCGATATTGCGGCAGAGGTTCTTGGCAGCAGCGATTTCGGCATTGACACCGAGCTTTATTCGGCAGGTCTGACTTCCCTCAACAGCGTGGGCTTCTGTATAAAGCTGAGCGATGCTTTCAGTGTAAACGTACAGATCCGTGACCTGAGAGAAAACGACACAATAAAAAAGCTTGAAGCCTTCATTAAGGTTCTTGCGGATAAGGGCAGCGAGGACTTTGAAATCTATGATGAATACGCAATAACCAAGACCCAGGAGGGCATTTTCTTTGAGACGCTGTCGCACCCTGACACTCCTGTTTATAATGTTCCGGGTCTGTTGAAGCTGGATGACGCCATAGAATTGCCGAAGCTAAAAACAGCTATTACCGCAGCGGTCAATGCGCACCCCTACATGATGACTGAAATGTTTATCAACAAAAACGGCGAAATCCGTCAGCGTAGAAGGGACAAAACATTTAAAGAAGAGGATATAGAAGAGATCCGCTGTGACTCTATCGATGAAATACAGAATGATCTGGTTGTTCCCTTTGATATTCAAAAGGAAAGGCTGCTACGTTTCAAGCTTATCAGGACCAATAAGGAAAACTATTTCTTCTATGACATTCACCACATCGTATTTGACGGCGGCTCCAAGAATATTTTCCTGCGTGATATCACCGCTGCATATAACGGAAAAACACTCACCCCCGAAAAATACAGCGGATATGAGGCGGCACTTGTAGAGGAAAAGCTCAGGGCGAGCGAACACTATAATGCTTCTAAGGAATATTACACAAGGCTTTTGGACGGCGTAGAAAGTGATTGCGTTCCGATTAACAACGTGGTTTCCGCCGGGGCGCAGAAGGGAAGCAGGATGCTGAACCTTACCGGCAGAGAGAACATCCCTGCCGTAATCAGGGACTATTGCGGTAAGCACCATGTCAGTGAAAACGCTTTCTGTACCTCTGTTTTTGGCTGGCTGTTGGGAAAATACTGTGACAGAGAGGATTCAGTCTTTACGGTTGTTAATAACGGCAGGAACGATCCTCGTTTTAACGACAGTATCTCCATGTTTGTGCGCACTTATCCTGTACATTGCAGACTTGATAATACTGACACCGAGAGCTACATCAAAGACATTGGCAGTCAGCTTGCCGACAGCCTGCACTATGACGTATATTCCTTTGCGGAAATTAGACATGATCTGGGCGTGACCGCAGATGTGCTGTTTGTATATCAGAGTACCCTGACAGACGGCAGCAGGTTTGATTTCTGCGGAGCAAAGGCTGAGAGCATTCCATTGACCTTTGAGGAAGACAAGGCAAAGATAGAAGTCCTCATTTATCCTGATGGCAACAGGCTGACTTACCATTGCTCCTACGCTTCCGATCTCTATACAGAGAATTTTATCAGGGAGATGATCCTGACCTATGAGCGGGCACTGTTAGAGTTTGCTGTCAAGGATAGTACTGACAAGGTTCAGCTTGTGGATGATGAAACCGAAGCCCGTCTTGAAGCTGTAAACCACTTTGAACACGACTATGAGATCACGGATATGGTGACTCCGTTCCGCCGTCAGGCAGCTAAAACACCTGATAATATAGCCGTTGTCTATCTTGACCATACTTATACCTATAGAGATGTAGACCGCATTACTGAGAATATCGCAGCATTCCTAAAAGCCAAGGGCGTGGGGAAGAATCAGGCGGTTTCTGTCATGATACCCCGCTGTGAATATATGCCCATAGCCTCTATCGGTGTTCTCAAGTCAGGTGCGGGATATCAGCCTCTTGACCCCAGCTATCCTTCCGAACGTCTTGAATTTATGATAAAAGATGCAGACGCCAAATATCTGATCGCTGACAGGAACCTGATGGACAAGCTCCCTGACTATAAGGGACCGGTGCTCTACACTGATGAAATACCATCTCTTCCTGATGCCGAGAGGATAACCGAAAACCCGGAGCCCAGTGATCTGTTCATCATGCTTTATACCTCCGGATCAACAGGCGTTCCAAAGGGTGTCATGCTTGAACATCATAATCTGCGCTGTTTCTGCGAGTGGTACATCAAAAATTATGATATAGACGAAAACAGCCGCTCATCCGCTTACGCCAGCTACGGTTTTGACTGTCATATGCTGGATATGTACCCGGTGCTTTTCTGCGGCGGTCAGCTCCACATTATTGATGAGAGCATTCGTCTTGATCTTATCGCAATAAAGGACTATTTCCACAAATACGGCATTACACATACCTTTATGACAACGCAGGTAGGCAGACAGTACGCCGACCTGTTCCCGGATGCTGCTTATCCCCATCATCTGATTGTTGCCGGTGAGAAATTAGTCCCTGTGGAGCCGCCTCGGGGTTTTACGCTATACAACGGCTACGGTCCCACGGAATCATTCTTTACCCACATGTTTACAGTTGACAGGCTTTATACCCGTGTGCCCATAGGTAAACCGCTTTACAACATGAAGCAGTATATCGTGGATAAGAACCGCAACCGCCTGCCATTCGGTATGCCCGGCGAGCTGATTGTAGCAGGTCACCAGGTAGCAAGAGGATATCTTAACCGCCCGGAGAAAAATGCCGAGGTGTTCATACGCAATCCGTTCTCAGATGAACCGGGCTATACCCACGCATACAGGACAGGTGATATAGTGCGTATCATGCCGGATGGCACGGCTGATTTCATAGGCAGAAACGACGGTCAGGTCAAGGTGCGCGGCTTCCGTATTGAGCTGTCTGAGGTTGAGAGTGTTATTCGTAAGTTCCCGGGTATCAAGGACGCCACCGTACAGGCATTCGACAAAAAGACCGGCGGAAAGTTTATTGCGGCTTACGTGGTAGCAGATGAGCCTGTAGATGTAGACGCACTGGGCGAGTTTATCAGGAAAGACAAGCCTGCTTACATGGTTCCCGCTGTGACAATGCAGATCGACCGTATTCCTCTGAACCAGAACCAGAAGGTCAACAAGCGTGCACTGCCGGAGCCTGTCAAAACAACCAATACCAACGATAATGAGCGGCAGGCTCGTCCGCTGACCCTTTTTGAGGAAGAGATCGCAGGGGTTGCAAAACGTCTTTTGGGGGATATTGATATTCACCCTGCAGAGCCTCTGATTAATTACGGACTGACAAGCATCAGCGCTATAGGTCTCGTTGCCACTCTCGCTGACAAGTTTAACGCCGAGGTATCCGCCTCTATGCTCCTTGACGGCGCAAGCATAATCGATATAGAAAACATTATCTTTAAAAGCTGGATGCAAAAGGGATTTTCACAACAATCGGAGATGCAGGCGGATATCACTGAAGAAAAGCCTAAGTCAGACAAGGTTCCGCTATCTGATGTACAGATTGCCGTTTACTACGATGCAATGAAGAACGAGGCTGACATAGTGTATAATCTGCCCATGTGTCTGCAATTTGAACAGCTTGATGGCCAGAGACTTGCGGATGCAGTAAAATCGGCCGTTGTCGCTCACAGCTATCTCAACACCCATATCGAGCTGTGTGACGGCAGGCTTGTGCAGGTCAGAAACGATGATGCCCCTGTAAAGGTGGATGTCCTTACAATGGATTCTGAGGAGCTTGAGCAGTTCAAAAACAGCTTTATCCGTCCCTTTGATCTTCACAAGGGTCCGCTTTTCAGATCGTCAGTTGTCAACTCCGGTGGAAAGACTTATCTGTTCTTTGATGTTCATCACCTGATATTTGATGGTTTGTCGAGAGGCATACTGCTCAGGGATATTGATGCGGCTTATTCAGGCAAGGAGTTGTCAGGGGAAAGCTACACCTACTTTGATTATTCCCAGGAAGGGGAGGAACTCAAGCAGACGGATGAATATTCGGAAGCTGAAAAGTATTTTGACAGGCTGTTCCAAAGCTATGAGGCACCTACAGGGATTCCTTTCGACAGATCAGGAAATGAAGAAAACGGCGTGATCGGTGAGGTTTCCTGCACTGTGTCAAAGCAGGCGGTTGATGCTTTTTGTCGTCAGAATAACGTGCAGGCATCTGCATTTTTCCTTGCGGCAGTGTTCTATACTGCTTCACGCTATGCCGGAACAAAGAATGTCTATCTGTCCACTATTTCATCGGGGCGGGAAAGCATTAAGACAAGAAACACTCTCGGAATGTTTGTACATACCCTGCCCCTTGCAATGGAATTTGACAAGAGCATGAATGTATTGGAGCTTGTCAAGGCTTCAAACAGCGTCATGAGGGGAAGCATTAAAAATGAGATCTATCCCTTTGCTGAGATCGCCGCAAAATACGGATACAAGACAGAAATAATGTATGAATGCCAGCTTGGTGTCATTACTGAAGGAGGCACGATCGGCGGAAATGCTTATAAGCAGGTGAGGTTAAGCTTTGAAGCGCCAAAGTTCAGGATAGTATTTTCGATCGTGGAGAGAGGCGGAGAATATGCCGTCAGGGTGCTGTATAACGATGCTCTTTATTCAAAGCAGTATATGCAGACTCTTGCTGATTCTGTCAAAACCATGACCGACAGGATGATAGATAAAAGTGACACTGTTGTATGTGCTTTGTCGCTGATTACCGACGAAGAAAAGCAGGCTCTGGTGAAGCTGGGGCGTTCGGCACAGCTTGAGGTCGAGACAGTGCTGCTCCACAGAGTCTTTGAAAAGACAGCGGCAGATGCTTTCGATAAAACAGCCCTGATCGCCTGCGACAAGACACTTACTTATTCTGAGCTGAACAAAGATGCAAACCGTATTGCCCACAGCCTTATGGAAAAGGGTGTCAGACCCGGCGACAGCATAGTGCTGCTGCTGCCTCGCAGAAGCTACTACTTTGAAGCAGTGTTTGGTGTGCTGAAGGCAGGTGCTGCGTTTGTGCCCTGTGACCCTGAATATCCAGCTGACAGAATTAGTCATATCACGGAGGATTCCGGAGCCAGATTTATTATCACAACAGAGGAACATTCTTCGGATTATCCCGCTGAACGGGTGCTGCTGATAGATACTCTTTTTGACAGCAGCAATACAGAGAATCCGGATGTGCCGCTGACAGGCCAGGACCTTGCGTATATGATATACACCTCAGGTTCAACAGGAAAGCCTAAGGGAGTTATGCTGATGCATGAGGGCATTTGCAACTACTGCATTACCCACCCGGCAAATATATTGTATGATACTCTGAGCAAGGGGATCAGTAAAATGCTGGCAGTTTCCAGCGTATCCTTCGACCTGTCACTTAAGGATACATTGGGTATCCTCTGCAACGGAAAAACCGTTGTCTTTGCAAATGAGGATCAGATGAACAATCCTCTGGAGCTTACAAGGCTGATCACCGAAAACGGGGTGGACGCCATGAATGCCACACCTTCACGCTATCAGCAATACATGGAGTATGCACCCTTTGCAGATGCCCTAAAGCAGTGCAGAATGGTCTTGGCGGGCGGTGAGGCATTTTCCGAAACCCTGCTCAAACGCCTGAAGGAATTGCATATAGAAAATGTTATCAATACCTACGGCCCCACGGAAACGACTATTTCCTGTAATATGGCATATCTTCAGAATGCGGATCATATTTCCGTAGGCAGACCGCTGCTCAATGTATGTGAATATATAGTTGATTCCGACCTTAATATGCTGCCCCGTGGCGTGATTGGTGAGCTGCTTATCGGAGGTCCGGGTGTTGCAAGGGGCTACCGTAATCTGCCGGAGCAGACGAAGCAGCGCTTTATTGAGTATAACGGACAGCGTGTCTATCGCTCAGGCGACTATGCTAAATGGGATGCAGAGGGCAATGCGGTGGTTATCGGCAGAATGGACGGCCAGATCAAGCTTCGTGGTCTTCGCATAGAACTGGGTGAGATCGAGGGTCTGATGGAGCAGCAGCCTCACATCAAGCGAGCAGCCGCAGCTGTCCGCAGGATAGGTGGACGAGAAAACCTCTGTGCATGGTTCACTGCGGATATGCGGGTTGATCTGGCAGAACTCAGAGAAGCTCTTGCCCAGAAGCTGACCCACTATATGGTGCCCGCCGCCATGATGCAGGTAGATAATATACCGGTGACACCCAATGGCAAGACCAATGTAAAGGCACTGCCTGATCCTGAACTTGTAGAAAGCGGCGAATATGAACCGCCTGCCAACGATACGGAGGAATTCTTCTGCAAGCTGTTTGGCGAGATCGTCGGACTTGACAAGGTGGGTGCAAATGATGACTTCTTCTCCATCGGCGGCACCAGTCTTGCTGTCACAAGCGTAATGATAAAGGCGAATGAACAGGGCTACGAGCTGACCTACGGCGATGTGTTCAAATACACTACACCACGAAAGCTTGCTTCCAGATTCACGGGAGAAGGAGACAACGTATCGCTCTCGGCTGCCCGCTTTGACAGCTATGATTACACCAAGATACATCAGATGCTGAGATCCAACAGCGTTGATTCTTTTGTCAATGGTGAAAAACGACCATTGGGAAATATTCTCCTGACCGGTGCCACAGGATTTATGGGAATACACGTTCTTGCGGAATACCTGAAGAGCTATACCGGCACTGTTTATTGCATGGTGCGTAAAGGGCGTTATGATACCGCATTCAGCCGTGTCAGAAATATGCTGTATTATTATTTTGACGACAGGTTTGAGGGAATGCTGGATCGTATCAAAGCATTCGACGGTGACGTAACAGATTACGAGAGCTTCAGCTCCCTGCTTTCAATGCCGATTGATACGGTATTCAACTGCGCTGCCAGCGTTAAGCATTTCTCCAGCGGCACAGATATCGAGGATATCAACGTGGGCGGTGCTAAAAACTGTATCCGCTATTGTCTGGAAAAGGGCGCAAGACTTATCCACTTCTCAACCACCTCAGTTTCAGGTGCGGTTGCAGCCCAGCCGGGCAAGTCTATGCCATTCCTTGACGAGCACGTTTTATATTTCGGGCAGATACTTGAAAACCAGTACACTTCTTCAAAGCTGTTAGCAGAGCGTGAGGTCTTTGAGAACGTGGTAGAAAACGGACTTGACGCAAAGGTCATCCGAGTGGGCACCCTTGCACCCCGTGAGAGCGACGGTGAGTTCCAGATCAACTGGCTCACAAATAACTTTATGGGTCGCCTGAGGAGCTTTGCCCTGCTGAAGGCATTCCCCCACGACATGATAAATAATCCTGTACGCATGGGATCCATAGACGAAAGCGCAAAGGCATTCCTGCTGCTTGCTCAGACTCCCGGTGAATGCTGCCTTTTCAATGCCATCAATAATCATTCGGTTCCGCTTGTTGACATTATCCGTACTATGAAGGAGCTGGGGATCAAAATTGATTTCGTGTATAAACCCGAATTTGATGCTGCACTGGAAAAAGCTGAGCAGGATCCTGTCAAGGCAGCGATATTGTCAAGTATGCTGGCATACAAAAACATGAACGGCAAAAACACTATACCCGTTGCCGCAAGATTTGATTATACTTCAAGGATACTCTCGTGTATGGGCTTCTATTGGAACAATACCGATATGGCTTATATCCGTCGCTTTATCAAAGCACTGATGGGGCTGGGTTTCTTTGATGAAAAAAATCTGAACAGATAAGTAATGTGATAGGGAAAGCTCCTGAATCGCACATAATCTGTCAAATAGTGAAAAGACCATTGGGGCTTCCCGGTATAAGAGATGCCTCAATGGTCTTTCTTTTTCGGCTTATGTATGGAAGAGTAGTTTTTTCAGGCTTCCGATATCCATGTTTTAACAAGAGGTTCTTCTGGAGCAAAATCTTGACACGCTTTGTCGATTAATGATATAATCTTACTATAAAACATGATAAGTAAAAAGGTTTTTTATATGAAATATTCCCAATTACCTGTTAAATACCTGCTTGTTTGATAAAACAATTCTTGGAGTGTGGTCTTATGGTAAAAAAATATATTAGATATTTTTTGTCAATTATATTATTTACGGCTCTATTGACTGTTAGCAGTGCCTGCTTTTCGCTGAGCGTCAATGCCGAGAACGAAGCTTCGATTGTTGTTCCAGAAAATAAAGAGCCTGAAGAAAATAGCGGAAACAATAAGAGCAGCACAAATCCGCAAAAGACTGCTGATATTGATGACAGGGGCGGAAACCTGGATCCTTTCAATAATGACTTCAAGTATTCTGCTATAATATACAATAATACAAACGGTCTGCCGACTTCGGAAGCAAACGCCATCGCTCAGACAAGTGAAGGATTTATATGGATAGGCAGCTATGGCGGTCTTGTGCGTTATGACGGCAATGGTTTTGATCGTATCAAGATTGACGGCATAACAGGTGTAAAGTCTCTTTATACCGACAGTCAGGACAGACTCTGGATCGGCTCCACCAATAACGGAGTGGCGATGATGAAAAACGGAGATATCCGCTATTTCGGCGAAGACGATGGAATGGTAACAGGCGCTGTTCAGGCTATTTCCGAGGATAGCAGCGGAAATATATATATAGCTTCAAAGTGTGGGTTGTTGATCATAGACAAGGATTTGCACGTAAAAACAATTGATGATGATAGGGTAAAGAGCAAAAATATCAGTGATGTGAAAAAGGGCTGTGATGGTTTTGTATATGGTTTGAATGCGGATAGTAATGTGTTTACTATAAAGGATGGCTCTATACAAAAGTATTGCCATTCTAGATTAAATGATGTTGTTTGTTTACTTCCCGATCCTCAAAAGCCTGATTGTGTTTATCTGAGCAATTCTGATTTTCAGACATACGGAAGATTGTCGGAGGGAGATACTTTTTCTGATGAAGTAGTTTATTATACAGAATTTCTGACATATATTCATAATATGGAATATATAGACGGGCAGGTATGGCTCTGCGCAGGTAACGGCGTTGCTGCTTGCGAACTGGGTGATCTTGGTAACATTCATTATCTCCGAAATATCCCTCTGACAAGTGCCACAGCCCATGTTATGAAGGATTATCAGGGAAATCTCTGGTTTACTTCCAGTCGTCAGGGTGTTTTGAAGGTAGTGCCCGATTTTTTTGATGATATCTATGAAAAATACGGAATGAGTAATGATGTAGTCAATTCTACATGCTTATATGACGACAAACTTATTATCGCAACAGACACAGGTTTGCGCTGCAAGTCTCTTAATGGCTCGATTGATGATATTTACCTTGAAGAAATATATTACGAAGGAAAACCATCAGTAATTTATGATTCATCCTTAACTATCTATGATTACCTGGACGGTGTCCGTATTCGTTGCCTTTTATGTGATAGCCATCAAAGGCTCTGGATAGCGACCTGGGGAAAGGGACTGTATTGTCTCGAAGGAAAAAAACTATATCAATACAGTAACGAATCAAACAAAACGGAGTATAAGCTATCATCAAATTATATACGGGATATTCTTGAGAAAAAAGACGGAACAATTCTGGCAGTGGAGTATAGCGGAGTTGACTCGATAAAAAACGATAAGATCATATACTCATACACCCAAAAGGACGGAATTAATAATATTGCTTTGCTTACAGCTGAGGAAGGACTTAACAATGACGTCTTTATCGGCTCTGACGGCAACGGCATCTACATTGTGGACAGCAAAGGTTCAACACAGTGTTTAGGCAAGGATTCCGGCTTGACATCTGGAGCCGTAATGCGCATTAAAAAGGACAGAACAAGGGATATTTTCTGGATCGTAACCGGTGATTCCATTGGGTATATGAATGGAGACTATGAGATTACTACTGTGACCAATTTCCCTTATCCGAACAATTTTGACCTCTATCAGAACAGCAAGGATGAGATGTGGGTACTTAGCAGTGACGGCATTTATGTCGTTCCGACTGAACAGATGGTCAAAAACCAAAAGGACATGACATTTCTCCATTATGGCATTGCAAACGGCCTGCCCTGCGTTACAACAGCAAACTCCCACAGTGAGCTGACAGATGAGGGCGATCTTTACATTTGCGGCAATACGGGCGTGACCAAGATAAATATCGAAACTGCTTTTAGCAGCTCTCCTGAAATAAAGGCGGTTATCCCATATATAGAGGCAGACGGAAAAAGGATTTATCCCGATGAGGAGGGCAATTTCAGGGTATCCTCAAACGTTGTTAAGCTGACAGTATACTGCAGTGTCTGCAACTATTCACTTTCGACTCCTAAAATATCCTACCGTCTTGAAGGTCTTGAACAGAATGACACTGTTATTGATATAAGCGACCTCAATCCTTTTGACTATACAAATCTTAGCGGCGGCGAATATCGATTCGTTATGAAGATAAATCCCCCTACTGAGAATGACAGTGATATCATCTCGGTGACGATTATTAAGGATAAAGCGTTTTATGAGCAGTTATGGTTTTATATTTTCATTATTGTTGCCGGCTTGCTTTTGATCTCGCTGTTTGTGTATCTGTTTATTCATTTCAGGGAGAAGAAGCTGAAGAAAAAGCACCGTGAGGAAATGGAAAAAAAGAGAATAACCACCGAGCTAAAAACCGCGAGTGATATTCAAAGCGACATGATGCCCAATACATTTCCTGCTTTTTCTGATAGGGATGATTTTGATATTTATGCAAAGATGTCTCCTGCCAAGGAGGTAGGCGGAGATTTCTACGATTTCTTCCTTATTGACGACGATCATTTGTGTATGATAATGGCTGACGTCAGCGGCAAGGGAATACCTGCTGCGCTTTTCATGATGAGTGCAAATATCATTCTCCACAACTTTGCCGTATCGGGAAAAACTCCTGCGGATATTCTGCAAGCGGCCAATTCTGAGCTTTACAAGCACAGCAAAAACAGTATGTTTGTAACGGTATGGCTGGGAATATTCGAGTTTTCCACCGGAAAGCTTACCGCTTCAAATGCGGGACATGAATATCCTGTAATAAGGGAGCCCGGAGGCAAATATGAATTATACAAGGATAAGCATGGCTTTGTGCTTGGTGGCCTGAATGAAATGTGTTACATGGATTATGTAATTGACATGAAACCTGGCTCAAGATTGTTTTTATATACAGACGGTCTCCCCGAAGCCAGCTGCGGTGAACGCAATTTCTTTGGAACAGAAAGAATGTTGGATGCTCTTAATGAAAATGCCAATTGCTCTCCCGAACAACTTCTTGATAATGTGCGCAGGGCTGTTGACAGGTTTGTTCAGCATGAGGAACAGTTTGATGATCTGACAATGCTTTGTTTTGAATACAGGAGCAGTAAAGACGATAGCAGCCCCAAGGAAAAATCATAAAGCATCTTGAAAAATCTGTGTTGTACGGTAATAGGACTATGCTAATATAAAGGTGTGAAAAAAATGCCTGAACAAAAGCTCAGCAGAAAAACCCTTAAAACTATAAAATCAATAAAGCTTGCTCTTGCACAGTTCATGGAAAACAAGGCGCTAAAGGATATTACCGTTCAGGAGGTAGCAGATAAGGCTGAGATCAGCCGAACAACACTCTATAAGTATTTCTACGATGTATATGATATTTACGAGCAGATCGAAAGGGAAGTGCTGACCGAAATCGGAATGCTGACACTTAAATACAGCGATGGGTTTTCGGCAGACTTCTGGGACCAGCTTTTTGATTATATCACGCAGAATCCTGAAATCTTTAAAATGATATTCAGCCCCCATAGTACCGGTGAGCTCAGATTCAAGTTCACCAATATGATAGAGGGTGTGTTTCGCCTGATACTGACTGAGAGATGTCATGTTGACATCAATGATAATGAGCTGGATTATTTATCGGCATTCTGGTCGAGCGGCTATGTAGCTGTTATCGGTAAGTGGGTGAGGAATGATTTCACTCCGTCAAAGGATCTTATCATGAAGAGCCTTGCCGAATTGAATGGTTATATGGAAAAGCTCATCGCTGTCAGGTCAGAATAATTGCATAGTGGAATCGTCGTCCTGTCGTTCTTTATCGGCAGGACGTTTTTCACATATAAAACACGGAACCCAAAGCATAAAGTCTGAACAATTGTAGTCAAAAATGTTCAGAACTGAACAGATCTCCTTTAGATTGTACATAACTGAACACCTTGAGTATAAATTGTAAATTGATTCATATTAAATAACATGCTATATTATAGGCACAGGTTAACCAATCAATAATTGACCAACAAAAAAATTATTTACTCAAAGGAGATTATTATTATGAAAAAGTCACTCAAGCTCTCAGCTCTCATTCTTTCCGCAGCATTAACAATCACTGCAGGTGCAGCAATAGCAGCTACAGCAAATGCAGCTCCGGCAGATACGTCAGCGATCACAGAAAAGGTAAATACCTTCGACCTCAGCTTCATTACCGGCAATAAATGGAATGTCAGTAGGATTCTTGACGCAAATGGAAATCAGGTGAATCCCTATCTGATGTTCGGCACATCCTTCAGGCTTGCCCATAGTGTTGTATTCAACGAGGACGGCACCTTTGCGGTATATCTCGGTGCAAGCAAAGGTAATGATCCCCAGGGCGCCTTCAAGTATAATGAGCTGTCAGCAAAAATATTCCTCAACTACAAAGACGGCTTCAACGCAGTTACCTATGTTGCTTACGATCAGCAGGGCGAAGTAATGCTCAGAGTACCTGTAGTTATAGATAGAGAGATCTACAGCGTTGAATGTTCTCTTTGAAAACACCTTCTTGGTACAAGAAACAGGCCTTCCCAAGCTTGGAAAGGCTTGTTTTTTATTTTATTGCGTTGATAATTGCAGTAAAGCAGTTGCTTTTTATAGCTCACTTATGGTAGAATATATAGGTACGGTAATATTTTTGACCCTTGTGTCATTCAGGAGGATTAACATGGAAATTAAAGAAATAAAAAATGGCAGCGAGCTTACTATTATGATTACGGGCAGACTTGATACTCGTACAGCGCCTGAACTTGAGAGCAGGCTTGGGGATAAGCTTAACGATGTAGAAAAGCTGATATTTGATATCAGTGGCCTCGAATACATCTCAAGTGCGGGGCTTCGTGTGCTTTTGGCTGCATATCAGACTATGGAGGACCGTGGTGAGATGATCGTCAGAGGTGCTTCGATGGAAATAATGGATATCTTCAAATTAACAGGATTTGCAGATATTTTCAATTTGGAATAATCAGTGCTGTGGGACTTAGATGAGATTCTTATTTGCATAATAATACTAAGTCCCCTGACAAGCTATAAACAAAAAGCCATCAGGCAGATCAATTCTGTCTGGTGGCTTTGCTATTGTGCATTGTTATATTATGAATCATAAAAATGCTGTCCGTCCTCAGTTACGAGACGCTCCGTTTTGGGATACTCAAATATCTCAGATTTTCCCTGGTTTTCGGCAAGATAGTCAGCAAATCTTGATGCGTACCATTTAGCCATGCCAAGGTTATGCATAAGGTAATTACCGCAGTTTTCCGCCGTTGCACCGGGGACGACTGAGACGCTCTCCACAGAACGGAACGCTCTCAGTATCAGGTCAAATATTTCACTCGGAGCACGATTGCCCTTGAGGATCAGATAAAATCCCGTAAGGCATCCCATGGGACCCCAGTAGATTATCTCATCCTTCCAGTCGGGGTCGTTGCGCAGAAAAGTAGCGATAATGTGTTCAAGTGAGTGCATTGCAGCCACATCAATTGCCGGTTCTCTGTTAGGCCTTGTGAGCCGGATATCGTAGGTAGTAATCATTTCACCTGCTACAGTATCCACCCGGCTTGTAAAAATTCCGGGAATGATCAGGGTATGATCCACAGAAAAGCTTGGTATCAGATCCATAGTATTCTCTCCTTATTAATTTTGTATCATAATTGGAATTATAGCACTTAGTCTAAGAAAAGTAAAGAAAGGATTTATCTTAGAAAAATAGACCAAAACATCCAATGAACTTTGCTGATATTTAGCAGATATTCCAAATTTGCTTTATATTTTCCCATAATCTGCAAAATTCACAGTTTTGTTGCATTTTTGTTAAGTAAGATGTGTTATAATTATCATGTACACAGGTTTTTGTGTCATAATCTATGAATAATACAGGAGGTACAAAACGAAAAAGTTTCTGACAGTTCTTCTTGTACTCTCGCTTGCAGGTGTTATGACCACAACGGCATTTGCGGCTCCTGCAGCAACAGAGGGGACAAATGATCAGATGAATGCGGAGAGCAAACAGATGATGCTGACTGCGGATACTGTTGGCAATGGTCGGCTTGCCGTTTCAGATGACGGATCGGAGCCGGTATTTGACGATGAACATCCTGCCCAGAGCATGTCAGTAAGCGCAAATATGGGTGATACTTTAACCATCAGCGCAAGGGCTGAGGAAGGCTGGAAATTCGTTTGCTGGACGAATAATGATACTGGTGAAGTCTACTCAGAGGAAGCTACAGTAACGGTTGTAGCGGAGAGTGATCTTAACCTGACAGCGGTTTTTGCTGATATCGCTCTTGTAACAGTAACAGCCAACGTAGATGGCAATGGTATAGTTGCGGTTTCGGATGACGGATCGGAGCCGGTATTTGACGATGAACATCCGGCACAGAGTGCGTCGGTGAGTGCTGACAAAGGTAACACAATAACTATTAGTGCAAAGGCTGAGGAAGGCTGGAAATTTGTTAATTGGATCAATGCTGATACAGGTGAGTTCTATTCCGATGAAGCAACAGTGGCTATTGAAGCGGAGAGTGACCTTAACCTTACAGCGGTTTTTGCCGATGTAGCTCTTGTAACCGTAACAGCCAACGTAGAGGGCAATGGTATACTTGCAGTTTCGGACGACGGATCGGAGCCGGTATTTGACGACGAACATCCGGCACAGAGTGCGTCAGTGAGTGCGGACAAAGGAAATACCATCACATTAAGTGCAAAGGCAGAGGAAGGCTGGAGGTTCGTTTATTGGGTCAATGCCGATACAGGTGAAATCTGTTCTGAGGAAGCAACAGTGGCTATTGAAGCGGAGAGTGACCTTAACCTGACAGCGGTATTTGCCGATACTGCTCTTGTAACTGTTATGGCTAATGTTGACGGAGAAGGAATACTTGCATATTCTGACGATGGGTCAGAGCCGGTATTTGATGACGAGCACCCGACTCAGATTATTTCGGTGAATGCTGATGTCGGAGACAGTATTACCTTCAGTGCAAAGCCTGTAGAGGGCTGGAAATTCGTTTATTGGGTGGATAATGATGAACAGTCTGTTTTCTCAATGGAGGATACCGTCACTGTGTCAGTAACAGGCAACAAAAGCCTGACAGCAGTTTTTGCTGATGCTTCTCTCGTGACAATTTCAGCCTCAACAACAGGTAACGGAACCCTTGCCATTTCTGATGACGGCTCAGAGCTTGTATTCGACGACAAGCACCCTGCTCAGAGTGTATCAACCAGCATAGGCGTTGGAGAAAAGGTTACTTTGGGTGCAAAAGCTGACAAGGGTTGGAGGTTTGTTAACTGGATCGATGAGGATAAGCAGATGGTCTATTCAACAGACGAAACAATTTACATCGAAGCAAATGAAGCTCTTAATCTGACTGCCGTTTTTGCTGATAATTCATCTGTTGTTGTCTCTGCTTATACAATAGGTGAGGGATGGATCGCTTTTTCTGACGATGGGTCAGAGCCTGTTTTTGACGACAAGCACCCCTCGCAGAGCATTTCGGTTTCCGTAAATGTTGGTGATACAGTTGTTTTAAGTGCAAAGACAGATGAGGATAATTATAAATTCATCCGCTGGACAAATGCAACTACCGGTGAGCATTATTCCTATGACCAGACAATAACTATTGATGTCACTGAGAGCATCGAGCTTATCGCAGAATTTGATTATCTGAGCCTTGAAAATTGCTCTATTCTTGTCAATACTATTGGCAAGGGTCAGATCACCTGTGATTTTGTAGACGGAGAGCCGGTATTCCATACTGATATGCCTGTACAGTCCATCAGCATGAGTGTTCCTATGACTGAAGATGTATTCCTTGGTGCAAAGGCCGATGAAGGCTATAAATTCCTTTACTGGCTGGATGCCCTTACAGATCAGATATTGACAACCTCTGAAGTGTACATCTTCTCTGTGCATTGTCCTGAAAGCCTGGTGGCTGTTTTTGAGAAGATTGATGTTGAAGAGCCGATACTTGCCGAGCACACCACGATAACCTATGACAGAAAGGGTGACGGCTTCGCTATCCGCGCCACATCAAAGTCCGATACTGTGGCGATCCGCATAGACGGTGGTACAGCGGCAACAGAAGGCACCGAAGGCCTGAGCATTGACAACGGTGTTGTCAGCATCAGCAAGGAGCTTGCCGACAGAATCCTGAAGGACGGCGAAAACCATCTCCACCTTGTATTCTCGGACGGTACTATTGAAATAATAGTCTACGTTACAAACGAAGGCTCTACAGTTGTTCCGGACCCCGACTTCCCCAAAACCGGTACCTCAGCATCTCCTGCAGCTGTGGCAATGATGATCCTCAGCGGTCTTACCGCAGCCCTGTTCCTTGCTGTTAAGCGTAAGAAGGACTAAAGAATTACTGATGACGTCCCGGTGATAATGCTATCTTATCTGAAATGCTCTTCCGTTTGGGAGGGCATTTCTTTTTTTGCATTGAATTTCAACAAGAAATATGATAAAATCCTAATATATATTGTTGACATAGCTATCACTAAAATGAGGGAGATGATCTATAATGAAAAAGACTTTGAGTATCTTGTTGTCTGCCATGATGTTGTTGTCCATTTACGGCTGCGCTAAAAGTGATCAGAGCAATACTTCTTCGGCTTCCCAGACCTCATTAAGCTCGGTGATGAGTTCTGAAATAAGCACCGAAAACGATGGATTATTTGACCCTTCCGCATACGTTAACGAAGAGGTTTTTGACTTTGAAAGGATAGAGTTGGGCAGCGAGCTGGAAAAGGCTTGCAAAACATATCAGTTCACTTTTATGTCAGACGGATACAGGATAAACGGTTATATTTCGATCCCCATTGCAAGCATAGAATCGCAAAAACCTACAAAATGTTTAGTTTACTGCAGAGGCGGGAACAGCAGATACGGTACCCTTGATGATAGGGCTACCGCTTTGAGGTGCTACTATTCCGGACGTGTTGTTGTCGGCTGCGAGCTGAGGGGCTGCAACGGGACTGAAGGAGTAGAGCAGTTTGGTGGGGATGATCTTAACGATGTAGTCAAGCTTATAGATTTGTGCGACAAGCGTTTTGATTTTATTGACATGGATGACCTCTGCGTTGAGGGTGAATCAAGAGGGGGCATGATGACCTATATGACTGCCCGAAGGGATGCTCGTGTCAAGAAGATAATAGTTTGCTCCGGTATCAGTAATCTGTTCCTTAGCTATCAGGAGCGGGATGATATGAAGGAAGGACTGAGAGGATTTATCGGAGGTTCACCTGAAGAAGTGCCTGAGGAGTATGAAAGGAGATCGGCAGTGTATTGGGCTGATGAGATCAACATACCGGTCCTTATCATTCACAGCAAAATGGACAAGCAGGTATCATTCAGTCATGCCCAGCAGATGTATGAGAAGCTCAAGGATCATAATAACTGCACTCTGATCACCCATGATGACGACTTCCACGGAGTACACGATGAGGATATCACAAGTATGTTCAAATGGCTTGAAGAAAACTGACGATCCAGACCGAAGACAAAGCAAGATCATTACAGCCCGGCAGGTTTTTGTGCCGGGCCTTTCTATTGCAATTCGGATTCATTCAGCCATTATCAAATCATATGCCTTCTTTAAGGCAAAAACCTTCCTTGCAACACTGTCAAACTGATCAGGTGTCAGCGACTGTGCACCGTCTGAAAGTGCATGCTTTGGATCGTTGTGCACCTCTATCATAAGACCGTCTGCGCCGGCGGCTACAGCGGCAAGTGACATCTGCTCGACCAGCGAGGATTTGCCCGTTGCATGGCTCGGATCTACTATCACAGGCAGGTGCGAGAGCTTTTTTATTACCGGTACAGCGGAAAGGTCAAGGGTGTTTCTCGTTGCTGTCTCATAGGTTCTGATTCCTCTTTCGCAGAGTATTACCTTTGAATTACCGCCTGCCATAATATACTCTGCGCTCATCAACCATTCTTCGATAGTGTTTGACAGACCTCTCTTTAGGAGAATGGGTTTGTCAATACGTCCAAGCTCCTTCAGCAGCTCAAAATTCTGCATATTGCGGGCGCCTACCTGGATTATGTCAACGCTTTCAAACATATCTATGTGTGAAGCTCTCATTATTTCTGTCACAATCGGAAGGCCGGTAACCTTTCTGGCGCCTTTAAGCAGGTCAAGTCCCTCAGCCTTCAACCCCTGGAATGAATAAGGCGATGTCCTCGGTTTGAAGGCTCCTCCTCTGAGGAAGGTTGCACCGCTGTCCTTGACTCTCTGGGCTACATAGTTGATCTGTTCCTCGCTCTCCACAGAGCATGGACCGGCCATAATGCAAAGATTTCCGTCACCGATCTTTTGGCCTGTGGGCAGCTCGATCACAGTGTTATCCGGATGGAATTTTCTGTTTGCTTTTTTATACGGTTCCTGCACACGTTTGATTTTTTCCACAACATCCTGAGCGTTGACCCAATCCTCATCGATCTGTGTCGTGTCACCGATAAGTCCAAGGACGGTTGACCCAACACCCACCCATGTATTGACCTTTACGTTATACTTTTCCTCAAGATTTGCCTTAAAAACAGTGAGCTGGTCCTTTGAAACATTTTGTTTGATAATGATGATCATTTTCTTTTCCTCCAAAATTATAGATCTTTTAGCTTTGGAGCTTTCAGTTCGTATCCGGCCGTGATTCTTATGAAAACCCACAAAGAAAGGCAAACAAAAAACGGGACCCCTGCGGATCCCGTTAAATGCACCCTATTGTAATGTCAGAAACCACATTGCTGATTACAATGGACATCTCACAGCTACCGGCAGTTTTTCGGAGATCGACGCAGCACAAAAGATTTTTCCATACCAATAAAAGCATGAAAAGCTTGTAAAGTAATTAAAAAATCGTGCGCTGAACATCTTCAAGCCGAAAACTCCTTTCCGGTAATTGATAGTACGATAATATACTCATATTATGGATTTGTCAATAGTTATAAAATAAAATGTAAATATGGAATTATTTTTCTTCGGGGAGTGTAGCCGACCGATAATAATTATAATAAACATGGTTATGTTCATGCCTGTTGTATTGACGTGTTTTAGAAATAGTGATATACTACCAAGGAAACAGTATCAATGTTCCTAAGATTCTGATGCTGCTCAATGAATAAAAAGCATTTTCACAAGAAGGTGGACGCTATAGACAATAAAACAAAGAAGAAAAAAAGAAGTAAGAGAAAGACCCTGAGGATGCTGAGAACTGCCTTCAGGATCGCAGGCGCAGATAAAATAATCTTTGGTTATATTGCATGGTTTTTTCTTGCTGCGGTACCCATCTGGATATGGGAGCCGAATATTAACAGCTATGGAGACAGCCTGTGGTTCTGCTTTGCTTCAGCGACTACGATAGGCTACGGAGACGTTTCGGCGGTTACCCTCATCGGAAGGATAATTACAATCGCTCTCTCCATTTATTCATTGGCAGTAGTAGCTATCTTTACTGCTGTGGTAGCGAGCTTCTTCACGGATCTGTCAGGATTCAGAGCAGAGGAGAGCTCACAGGAAATAATAGACGATCTTGAACACCTGCAGGATTTGTCAAAAGAAGAATTGCAGGAGCTTTCAGAGAGAATAAAGAAGATCCGCAAAAAAAGCGAATGAAAAGGTATTCGGCTTTACAGGATTGTATAAAAAGTGGGATCTCACACAAGCATTTCAGTCTTGCGTGAGATCCCGCTTTCTTTTTGCTTTACATAGGCAAGCAAGCCATTAAGCTGCACCAATTAATATCGTAAATATCCTGATGACGAACAGTACAAACGAGATCCACATAATGGGGTGGATATCCCTGATCTTTCCGGTAAACACCTTCAGGATGACCCATGAAATAATACCAAACATAATACCCGTCGCTATGGAGTTTGAGAAAGGCATCATGATTATCGCAAAAAACCCGCCGACACTATCGGCAATATCCCCGTCAAACTTCATTTTGGTGATATTCTTCATCATGAGAAGCCCGACAAAAACCAGTGCCGGTGCTGTTGCGAAGGAGGGAATAGCAAGGAATATTGGATAAAGGGTAAGGGAGAAAAGGAAGAGAAGGGCAGTAGTAAGTGCTGTAAGACCTGTCCTGCCTCCTGCCGCGATACCGGTAGTGGATTCAACATAGGAGGAGACAGTTGAGGTTCCGAGGGCGGCTCCGGCGACTGTACCTATCGCATCAGCCATAAGCGCACGTCCCACTCTGGGCAGCTCACCCTTTTCGTTAAGCATATTACATTCCTGAGCAACTCCTATGAGAGTGCCCACAGTATCAAACAGATCTACAAACAGGAAGGCAAATACTATTACTATGAAGTTGAGCGGATTAAGGCCTATGTAGCCAAAATCAAACTTACAGAAGGTTTCTGTTGCCATAGATTGCACAGGAGCAAATAATGAGTATCCGTCAAAATTGGGTATCACAGAATAAACTCCGTTTGCAATGTCCACCTGATACCAACCGGTCAGTTCTGCAATCATTCCAAACACCCATGTCATGGTAATACCTATCAGAATAGCACCCTTGACCTTATAATGCCACAGAGCTGCAGTAATGAGTATTCCTACCAGAGACAGCACGACTCCCGGACTGCTGATATCGCCCAGTCCCACGAGATTTGACGGGTCACTCACCACTATTTTAGCTCCGTGCAATCCGACCAGAACAATAAACAAGCCTATGCCGGCGGAAATACCCAGTTTAAGATTCTGCGGGACCTTATTTACAAGTGTTTCCCTGAATTTTACAAAGGACAGAAGGATAAAAACAATACCTTCAGCAAGTATTGCGGTCAATGCTACCCT
Source organism: uncultured Ruminococcus sp. (assembly GCA_902768825.1). Classification (GTDB taxonomy): domain Bacteria; phylum Bacillota; class Clostridia; order Oscillospirales; family Acutalibacteraceae; genus UBA1213. The sequence continues at coordinate 14,405 of CACXMR010000004.1, read as the reverse complement.
CCATGGCTCGGTGATCCCGTGCTCGGCTAATTGAGGAACAACAGTATATGCAAAGTAGGCGTTGAGTCCCATTCCGGAGGCAAGGGCAACAGGATAGTTTGCAAAGAATGCCATTATCATGGTTGCAAAGGCTGCCGACACTGCTGTCGCCGCAAAAATTGCCTCAGAGGGCATTCCTGTAGAAGACAGGATACTTGGATTTACCGCAAGTATGTACGCCATAGCAAGAAAGGTGGTGAGACCTCCTATCAGCTCGGTTTTTACTGTTGTACCGTTTTGCTTCAGTTTGAAAAGCTTTTCCATGTTTTTCACTCCATATTATTTGTTTTAAAAGACGAGAAGAACCTCTTCACCTCCACAAGCTGTCTGTATTAAGTCAAGTTATACTGTAAAGCATTATACTTTACGTCTTGCACATTTGTAAAGAAGAAAACTTTACGCATAAAGCGTTGTTTTCCAGGCGTGATCTGGTGTTCATTTTAATCATTTTACACCTTTTTTGTCAAATAGTCAATGAAAATATGTATATAATGATAATAGGCTGACCTTACTGAAGGCTATCAGTGGTCAGCCGCGGGGAGATTTTATTCATCTGTTCAGCAGGTACACTCCAAGATTGAGATAGGCTGCAAAGGTGAGCCAGAGAAGATAAGGGATCTGTATCAATCCTGCGGGCTTTTTTACTTTGCAAAAGACTATAATCATTGCCAGCACTGCTCCCCATAACAGCAGCAGCAGGATAAATGCAAACAGGTAAGCTCCGAAGCCGAAGAACATTACGCACCACCAGAAATTGAGCGTCAGCTGCAGCAGGTAGATTACGACAGCCTTTGGAGTATGTGCGGCATGAGCGTCATAAACAACGGCTGCACTATATGCCATCAGCAGAAAAAGAATGCTCCATACTACAGGGAAAAGCCATGATGGGGGAGTAAGATAAGGATGAGTTGAGGCATCATATTTGGGCATTCCGAGATAGGTAACGATTCCACCGCCAAAAGCAAAAATGAACGTCAGTATCAGTGAGTATATGATTGTTTTCCATTTTGGTTTCATACATAAACACCGCCTTACTGGTAGTTTATGTTCAAAGACCTCTGAATATACACGAAAAAGTAATTTATTATTCTTTTTTAATAATAAATTATTAAAAAATTGTCATATATTCTGCTTTTTGACTATTTATATTGCAAATTATGGTTAAATATGATAATATATAATAGTATAGTATTGTGTTATCGTGCAAACTATCAGGAGGATTCTCCTTCTGTTACATACTAAATTGAAAAAGGGGGAATAGTATGAGAAAAATAAATACCTCCCGACCTCCGATAGAGCGGGTGTCGGCTGATCCGGAGGTAGGGTTAAGCGCAAGCAATGTGCGTGAAAGAATAGATAAGGGCTATGTGAATATAGCGACTGACCCCAATGAAAAGAGCACAGCCAAGATTATAGCGACAAACTTATTTACATTCTTTAATACTGTGCTGTTTTCGATTGCTTTTATTTTTATTGGCTTTATGATCTACCTGACATCCATAGGACGATCTGATGTTGTAGATCAGCATTTCGGTTTTTCCAAGTTTGTTTTTCTGATCCCTGCAATAATGAACGTAGCAATGGGATCCTTCCAGGAGATAAAGAGTCTGAAGGTCATCAAGCGTTTGCGTATCGTCACAAGCACCAAGAACAAGGTCATAAGGGACGGTAAGGTTGAGGTTATTGACGCTTCCGGAGTGGTTCTTGACGATATCGTTATGGTAGCTGCAGGTGAACAGGCCACGGCAGACCTGATCGTTTTGTCCGGTGAAGCTGAGGTGGATGAATCAATGCTCACAGGCGAATCGGATTATGTCAAAAAGAAGCCGGGAGATACCATCCTTTCCGGCTCCTCCATAATCGTTGGTTCTGCCCGGTGCCGTGCCGAAAAAATCGGTGACGAAACATACGCAGCAGAGCTTACCAGGAAGGTCAAAAGCAGCTCACGTCATAAGTCAGAGCTGATGACTTCGATTATCAAGATCATAAAGTTCCTCACAGTTTGCCTGCTTATTGTGGTTGTTGTGGTAACCGCCACTATGATATTTAAGATCAGTACCCATGGAACGGATACTAACCTCTGGGGAGGCATGGAGCTGTCCCTGGATGATCCGGTATCCTGGTCTCTTATCATTCTTACTGACGGTATGTTTGGTGTCGGCATTATTCCTACGGGCCTTGTGCTCACCACTGCCGTAGCACTCCTGGTTTCTATAGCTCAGCTCACCAAAAAGCACACCCTTGTGCAGGAGCTGTATTCTCTTGAAAACCTTTCAAGGGTTGATGTTATTTGCCTTGATAAAACAGGAACCCTCACTGACGGCACTATGACAGTCTGTGATGTAAAATGCTTTATCCCTCCTGATGAGGTCAAAAAGCATCTAAGGACTCTGATGGCGGCAAATGAAGATAGGAATGCCACCTCCGAGGCAGTGTTCAAGTATTTTGGTGCAGAGGAAAAGCCTGAATTTCGTGAGTTCATACCCTTTTCCAGTGAAACCAAATATTCCGGGATCATCTATAACGATGGGTCAAAGCTTATTATGGGAGCGCCTGACTATCTTTTGCCTGAGGATGACAAGCGTTTGAGCTATGTTTCAGAACGTGCCGAAAAGGGAAATCGTGTTATTGCTCTCACTTTGGATGGTGAGCTTATCGCTTTTATAGCTATCGAGGATCATATACGTGATACCGCTCCGGATACGCTCAGATTCTTTAAGGAGAACAATGTTACAGTCAAAGTCATTTCCGGTGACAGTCCACTGACCGTAAGCATTATCGCCAAGAAATGCGGTATAGAGAATGCGGATAAATACATATCCCTTGCAGGTGTTCCTCTTGAGGATATCCCGGGTCTTGCAGAAAAATACACTGTGTTTGCACGTGTTTCTCCCGAACAGAAGGAGGCTCTCGTCAAGGCTCTCCAGGAAAACGGACATAAGGTAGCTATGACAGGCGACGGCGTTAATGATATACTTGCTCTTCGCCGCTCGGATTCATCAATAACCTTCGCAAAGGCAACAGAAGCCGCAAAGTCCTGCTCTGACGTTGTCCTTCTTGACAATGATTTCAGTCATCTCAAGGAAGTAGTCGGGGAGGGCAGGCGAGTTATCGGCAACACGCAGAAAACGACTGTTCTTTACCTTATGAAGTCCATAGCTGTTTTTATTTTTTCTTTTGCCCTTATACCCTTTGCCAAGGGTCAGTTCTGGTTTTCTATCGAAAATATGTACATGCTTGAGGCGGCAGTTATCGGAACAGGTGGTTTTCTGATTTCCCTTGAGCCAAGAAGGACTCCCGTTAAAGGTTCCTTTATTAAAAATATTGTTACTCAGTCGATCTCGGCGGGAATCCTTGCAGCCTGTGCTATCGTGCTGCCAATAACTCTCAATGCCGCACCTAAGTTTTTGGGGCATCCACCCTTTGTGACCGATGAAAATGTAGGTACCATGATGACGGTGCTCACGACGATTGCAGGCTTTGTAGTCGTTTTCTCCATGTGCATACCTTTTAACAGATACAGGATAATCACGCTTGCTTCCATATCCTTTGTTACCGCTGTCTTAGGTCTGATGCTGCCGACCTCATATATCGGCGGAAAGCCCATCGGACCGTCAATGCTTGCCTATGACAGTGCCGCAGGACAAAACTTTTTTGATTCGCAATTCATGAAGGAGATGTTCCAGCCGTGGAACTGTCAGGTAATACGATCTCTTAATTCTGACATCAATAATTATATCGTTTTGCGATTGTTCCTCTATGTTGCGATACCGACATTCATCCTCCTGCGCTTTGCCCTTGAAAACTATGCAAGAAGAGAGTTTAAGGATCTGAAGCTGAACCGCACATATCGAATCGGAAGGCGTCTGATGTTAGCTTCAAGCTTTGTGCTGATGCTGAGGGCAATCCTTTCTGTTGTAGAAATCGTTCCCTCCGCCTGGTCGATACATCAGAGAGAGGACGCTATTGTTTATATAACAATCCTTATTGTAAACGGTATTTTTGCGGGCATCCATCTTGCCATAGGCGTGATAGGCTACAAGGTCTGGAAGGACAAGAATCCCAAGCCAAAGCGTGTCAAATTTGGCTTTGCTTCGGGAATTGTGCTGCTGATTATTTCCGTTTTGCCTACGCTGTTTTCTGATGAGCTTTACAACCTGGGAGATCCGAGATACTTTATTGACAGCGTTGTTGTATTGGTGATAACCATAGGATATATCGTGGGATCCTTTATCGTGAGGATCAGCTATAAAAAGGTGATACCTGAGCCGGAGCGCTCAAAATAAAACTGAAACGGGCATGGAAGATCTGACGGATGATTTTCTGTGCCCGTTTTTTTCGATTCGGTGGGATTTTGACATGATACTCTGCACTGAAAAGGCATGAAGTCTGAAGTATATTTTGTACCTTTTATGAACGCTATTTTACTTGAAAAACATATGTGTGTATGATATAATTATTGATGAGATTGGGTTTTCGGACGTTATGATAATTCCGTTCTCAAGCTGTCAGAATCCCGGCATAAATGATTTCTGTGAGATCTGGTGCCGTCTGTACAGTCTGTTATTTTGAAAATCTGGAGGTTATTTTATGAATAATGCAGAGGTCATAAAAGAGACGACCCGTGCGGTGGCTGAAAAGAAGCAGCCAAAGGTTTCGGTCGTTATTCCCATGTATAATGTCAAGAAATACCTTGCAAAGTGTATCGAAAGCGTAGTAAACCAGACTCTGGAGGATATAGAGATTATTTGTGTCAACGATGGAAGCACAGATAATACACTGGAAATTGCCCGTGAGTTTGAGGCTAAGGATCCGAGAGTAAAGGTTATCGACAAGAAAAACAGCGGTTACGGCAATTCAATGAACATCGGTTTTGACGCTGCCAACGGTGAATACATCGGCATAGTTGAGAGCGATGACTTTATCGCTGAGAATATGTATGAAAAGCTTTATGCTCTTACGTTTGACGGTACTGTTGATGTTGTCAAGAGTAACTTCTATGATTACTATGTTGAGGACGGTAAGCCTCCGAGAATCGAGATAAATAGAGAAAGAGAAATGATCCCCGACAGTGAAAAGCCTTTCACTATCCGTCAGGACGCACAGATCACCTGGGGTCATCCGTCTGTCTGGACAGCTATTTACAGAACAGATTTTATCAGAAAGAATAAGATCAGGTTTATTGAGGCCAAGGGCGGCGGATGGGTCGATAATCCCTTCTTCTATGAAACTCTTGCTAAGGCAGAGAGCATCATGTGGACTAAGGAGCCCTTCTACTACTACATGAAGAGCAACCCCAATTCTTCTTCAAACCTGCAGATGGATCCGAGACTTCCCTTTGACAGGATGATGGATAACCTTGATGTCCTCGAGGCTAATAATGTCACTGATGAGCCGAATAAGAGATGTGCTTATGCAAGAGCACTTATGTATCTTAACGGTGCGGTTCAGGATTTCGATTATGACAAGGATTTTGAGGTAATTAACCAGTGCGCAAGAGATCTTATGAGGAGACTCGACGAAAACACAATTACCTCAAGCTTCAACACCCGTGACCAGAATATGTATTATACTTATTCTTCTCCCATTAACGGTTTGATGGCTAAATGTCCTAAGGTTCTCATATATAACTGGCTGCCCTTTGATAACCCCTGGGGTTGGGGAGGCGGCGTGACCGTTTACTGCAAAAACCTCATTACCGAGATACTTCGCAGTGATCCCTCGGTAAACATTTACTTCCTTAGCAGTGGTTTTGCCTATACAGCTACAACAACTAAAACCTTCTTCAGGAAGATCGGAAATATTTTTGGTGACAGAGTGCACCAGTATGAGATAGTCAACTCTCCTGTTCCTGCAGATCAGAGAAACATCTATGTCAATCCTCTTGTTGCTCTTGAAAACCAGGGTCTGAAAGATGTTTTTGCTGACTTTATGAAGAGGTACGGGCCGTTTAGTGCGGTTCATTTCAATAACATAGAGGGTCTTTCTCTTGACGTCTTTGACCTGAAGAAAGACTTCCCGGATACAAAGTTCATTTACTCTATCCATAATTACGTTCCCATGTGCGCTACCGGTATCTACTATATGCGCCACAAGCATTGCAACTGCACTCCCGGCAGAACCTGTGAGGATTGCTGGGAATGCACCAGAACAGATATCAAGGATAATATTGCACAGGAGACCTACGACAGGGCGCTCTTTGGCAACGATCCAAAGAAGTGTATCTCCAAGGCAAGATGGATCAAGGCGTTTGATTTTGAGAGACTTGACAAGCCTGTTGATGTCAAACATATTCAGGATTTTGCAAAGGTCGCTACACAGAAGCTCAACGAAAACTGTGATGATATCCTTGCTGTTTCCAAGAGGGTTTATGATATTGCCGCAGAGAACGGCTTTGACGAGAGCAAGATGAGAGTGCAGTATATCGGCACTAAGGTTGCTGATAAGCAGCTCGGCCATGCATCCGCAAAGGTAAACGACGGACTCAAGATAGTGTTCCTCGGAAACGACATAAACTATGAAGAAAAGGGCTATGCATTCCTGCTGGATACACTTGAGGCAATGGATCCGAAATACAGCACAAAGATAGATCTGGTGCTCACAGTCAAGCAGGCTGAACACGCAGAAATCTATACTATGCTCAGAAACTTCAGGTCTGTAAAGGTAATACAGGGTTATACACATGATGATCTTGAGTGGATATTCGAGGGAGCAAACCTCAGCCTTGTGCCTGTGCTCTGGGAGGATAACCTCCCTCAGATAGCTATCGAGTCAGTGGCTTATGGCGTTCCGGTTCTTGCAAGTTCAGCAGGCGGCGCAAGCGAGCTTTGCGACAGTGATCTGTTCAGGTTCAAGTGTGCAGATTCTGATGATATGAACGCAAAGATCATGCACTTTATCGATCATCCTGAGGACCTCGGGGAGTATTGGAAAAATCATCATGGTCTGGTAACAATGAAGAAGCACTGGAATGAGCTTTCCGAGATATACGGTATCGATGATAAGCAAGTGCTTGAGGTTCCTGTCAAGGAGTTTAACTATATCCTGAAGGAGAACAGGTTCCTCCATGATAATTTTGATCCTACCAAGAATGACAATGTGAGCAGACTGATTGTCGAGGATCTTCGCAGGAAGCTCCATGAGGCAAACGAGAAGAATAACAAGTTGGAAGAGGAGATTAAGGAAATGAAAAAATACAGCGGAAAGAATATTTTCCTTTGTGATCATGATCCTGTACAGGGTCCTATCGGTGTCACCATGTTTAAGCTCGCTCTTGACAACTTTGATCACAGCGATTTCTATGCAGAGATCAAGTTTATCAAGATGAACGATTTGTCTTTCGCATCTTCAGATATACTAAAGATTTCCGGAACACTGTTCAAGGATGAAGATAAGCTTACTCTCGGTCTCCATCAGATTGACTGGGAAGTTGAAGACAAGGATTTCTCCGATAATATTTACTACTACATAAAGGATAACGAGATATTCTTCTTCTGTAAGTTCTTTGAGCGTTATTCCGGCTTCGTATGGGAAATTGAATCTTTGGCAAGCAGAGCAGCTTATGAGTCTGTCAAGTTTGAAAAGCTGGCACCTGTCATGGTCTATGAGGCTGAGGCACTTCCCAATAGTGCCTTTAACTCCTTGGGTTTACTGGCTGAAAAGACTCTCTGAGCGTGATTATAGCTGTGAAATGCTCAGTCCACGGCAATGAAAATTGAAGAGTAGTGATAGCTGAAATTATTTGATTATTCAGTTGAAACCGGCGGCACCCAAGTGGCTCCTTCTGCGGGGGTGTTTGCCGGAACTCTTTGTAAAGTGCAGTTTTTTCATTTGCGTGAATGCGTGAAATTATTATACTCTCAATAATCTCAAAGGATGGAGGAAGTGTCTCTATGAATAAAGTTGATATCTCTGCTGAGAACAACCTTATCGCTTATCTTGAAAAGCTAAAAGATCTGAAAGACTGTTTTATTGTTTTTTCAGTTAAGGATAATGCTGGATACTGGCTCGATGAGAAGATTCAGTCAGGACTTAATGCTCTGGGACTCAGAGAAAACCTTGTAAAAGCCCTGATGTCCGGCTATATCGGTGTGATAGACGAGGGCAATGTCGTTCATGAACAGCTCCTCTCCGGGCAGTCTATCAGCTATGACTCAACCATTGGCGGACATAGTATAAATGTTGTCAGTGCGCCCTTTAATAACGGTAATACCTCCTCCATCAAAATTGACGGCCGGGATTATTCCGTGGATAGCAGAGGATTGAACATCGTTGTATATGATAAAAACGAGAAAAAGGTCATTGACTCGGTTGTGTTTGACACCCACGTTTCGAATTTCAAATGCACTCACGCTGTAGGTCAATATGATGTAGGTATTTTTGGATGGTGGTACAATCAGAATTATGGCGCCACCCTGACTTATTATGCCCTTAACCGTGCTATAGCTAATATGGGCTATTCAGTGCTGATGCTCTTCCGCAGTTCTTCAAGCGCAAAGATGCATGACATCGTTTCGGTTCGTTTTGCAAAGAATCATTATAATATCAGCCCCATCTATCCCCAGAACAGGCTTGAACTATACAATAATCTGTGCAGGTCTTATGTGCTTGGCAGCGATCAGGTATGGAACCCTGATCTGGACAAGTATACCGGTGAACAGTTTTATCTCTCCTTTGCCGATGATTCCAAGCCTAAGATAGCCTACGCTCAGAGCTTCGGAAACTATGATAAGCTTCCTGAGTGGCATAAAAAGAAGTATACACCCCTTGTCAAGAGGTTGAGCGGAGTATCTGTCCGTGAGGACTATGCGCACGTTCTGTGCAAAAATGACTTTGGCATAGATGCGCCTCAGGTCTGTGATCCGGTGTTTCTTGTGGATAGGGACAGCTATGATGTTCTTGCTGACGCCGGAGATATCAAGCTGCCTGAAAAGAAATATCTCCTTTGCTTCCTTCTTGATCCGGATGATGCTAAAATCAAGGTTTGTGAGAGTATTAAAGAAAAACATGGATTTGAAGAGATCGTTTATCTTACTGACCTTGAAAATGCAGATGAAAAGGCTGCAAAAATAAAGTCGCCAAACGTATTCCCTAATACCTCACTGGAAAACTTCATTAAGGCATATAAATATGCAGAATATGTGGTTACGGATTCCTTCCACGGCACCTGTATGTCTGTGATTTACAAGAAAAACTTCATCAGCCTTGCAAATACCAAAAGAGGTGCGGGACGCTTTGAATCTCTGATGAGATGGCTTGGTCTGTCGTCAAGACTGTTCTATGACTATGATGCCGCAGTAAAAATAGATCATGGCGATGTGGATTACGAAAAAGTGTATACCAATATCAGAGCATCAAGGGAATTCAGCTATAACTGGCTGAAAAAGCTGCTGCCTTCCCGTGAGGACAGCAAGGTCGTTACCGATAAGCTTGATATGTCCCTGTGCGTTGGCTGCGGAGCCTGTGTATCCGCTTGTCCGAAGGGCGCTCTCAGCCTGAAGCCCGACGCTTATGGCTACTATATTTCCACACTTGATCCTTCAAAGTGCATCAACTGCGGAATCTGTGCCAATGTTTGTCCAGCATTGAAAGTGCCGGAAAATCCCAACAGGGATATTCCTTATGTATACGAGTTCATTTCCGATGATGATGAGCTTCTTAACAAGAGCACCAGCGGCGGATTCTTTACACAGGCAGCTCGGATCATCTTTGAGAAAAAGGGCGTTGTTATCGGTGCCGCCTGGACAAAGGATTTCTCTGTTGAACACATCGTGATCGAATCGGAGGATGAACTTGATAAGCTCAGAAAATCAAAATATCTGCAAAGCTATACAGGCGATATAGATAAGCGTGTGAAGGAATATCTTGATCAGGGTAGGTATGTGCTTTTCACGGGTACGCCTTGTCAGGTTGCCGGACTCAGAAAATTCCTGAAAAAGGACTATGATAATCTTCTGGTCATTGACATCCTTTGCGGTAATTCGCCGAGTCAGTGGTTCTTTAAGAAGTATCTTGATGAAAAATTCGGAGACTCAATTGTAGAGTACCAGTTCAGAGACAAATCAAAGGGTTATAATGCCTACGGCGTCAAGGTCCGCTATAAAAATGGGGAAGAGGAGGTCTTCTTCGGCCCCACACAGGACAACTATCAGAGAGTATACCACAGCCACGTAATGACTCCTAAGCACTGCGAAAAATGCAGGTTCCAGGCGCTCAAGAGATACGGCGATCTGAGTATTGGAGACTTCTGGTGGCTTGACAGGTTTGATAAGCAAACGGATCAGTCAAAGGGCATCAACCTGCTTATCGCTAACAACGAAAAGGGCAGTGCATTTATTGAATCCATTCCCCAGAGTGCCATCAGGGTCCTGAAAAAGGTACCGGAGACATGGACAGGTGGAAACGGTCAGACCAGAGAGGGAGTCTATATTCTTCCTCATGCAAAGCGTGACGCTTTTTATAAAGCTATTCTTACAATGCCCTTCTCAAAGGCAGTGGATTATGCGCTTAAACCCAATCATGGAATTTATCCTCTTGCGGAAAAGAAGGTGCTTCTCAATTGCTCAGGTTCAGGTATGAACTTTACCTTTGACAGGGGCGTCTGGGAGAAGCATATTATCAACGACAGAACCGTACTAATCACACGTCAGACCAATCCATCAACGGGCAAGTATGCGATCCTGCCTCTTACTGATCACCTGGTGAGAGGGAAGAAGTACACACTCAAAATGAAGTTTATGGTTCGCACAAACGATGAGGGCTATTCTTTCTACGTCAAGGGATCAGGAAGCAATTGGAAGCAGTCTATATATACCTTCAAGCTTAATGAAAATGAGCTTGGTAAATGGATCGAAAAGAATATTGAGTTTACAGCCGAATCCGATATGTACGATGAGTTTATGATAGGTGCTGCGCAGCTCAAGGGAAACGATGCATATGTCGCCTTTGACAATATTACTATACTCGAAAAATCATATTAAGCAGGGAGTGTTCAAATAAATGGATTTTTCAGATTTTCCACGGTTCACTGATACTGATGATCCCGATGAGGCGGTAAAACAGATAGAGGCACTGAGAAATGTTCCAAAAGACTGGATGAATGAAACTCCCGAGCAGACAAAGCTTGAGGACTTCCAGGTATCTTCTGATAAAAGCAGATACACAGTTGAAGTGGATGATGTGCCATTTGAATGTCTGTATTTTCCCAGTGAACACCGCAGGCTATATGTAATGTTGTCAGCAGGTAGAGGTGCAGGCGTATATAATTATCCAATCTTTATGAGATGGAAATTCAGTCCGTTTTTTAAGGGACATGTGCTTTGCATTGATGATCCGATGTATCATTTCCATCCTACGACCTACCATGCAAACTGGTTTTATGGTACACCGGACAAGTCATATCTTGTGTTTCTCTTGAGTGTTGTAAAAAAGTTTATGGAGCAGTTGTCTGTCAAGGCTGAGGATGTCACATTTATTGGCAGTTCGGCTGGGGGATATGCTGCTATTTATCTCGCAAATCTTCTTGACTATTCTGCTGCTATTGCAATGAATCCTCAGTTTTTGCCTTGTCAATGGCAGGTTGAACTAATAACTCCTGATTTCGTTAAATGGGGTATTGATCTTGGTGATTTTGATGATCCGTTTGGAAGAAATAAACTGAAAATCACTAATCCGAAATCAAGATTTTTGATCTCAGTAAATTATATGAGCGATGCAGATTTTAGAGTTCAGTTAGGATCATTCCTTGAAGATTATCCAGATTACAAGCCAAAATTTGGATTGAGCAAATATAAGAATATTACTATCTGGCTCATGTCTGCAAATCAGCATAATAACCATAATGTATGGCCTAACGAGGTAGGAACAGTTTTTGCTGATTATGTGCTTCAGCAGGAAAAGAAGGGCTACGATACAAATGAATTGACGGCAGTAAGCCAGATATTCAATGAAATTACAAAAGAAAGATGTTTACTTTCTGAGAAAGCGGAAATGTATCGTAAATCAGGCAGCTTTGTAGTAAAAGCTAATCTTAACAATTACCATCAGGTTGATGATAACCTTATTCTTCAGCATAATTCCGGAAATATTCACTTTGAATTTGACCGGAACATCTTTGATGAACATATAATAAAGAATAAAACAATGATAACCACTTTTTTGGACAGACCACCTATATCAAGATATGCAGTAATTCCACTTGTTAGTAAACTCCAAAAAAACAAGGCATATATTCTCAAAATGCGGTTCAAAGTTGTTACAGATAACAAAGACTATAACTTTCACATTAAGCAGTCTTTAAGCGGAAAATATCAGTTGATATACTGTCATAGGATGGATGGGAATAGCAATGAAAAAATGGTAGAAAAAGAAATAGAGTTTATTCCTAGCGCAGATGTCTACGATGAGTTTATGATCGGAGCAGCTCAGCTAAGAGGCGAGGATGCATACTTATTGTTTGACAGGATATCTATCATAGAGAAAGAAGAATAAGTGCGGAGGTTTTATTGATGGATTTTTCAGCTTTTCCACGGTTTACTGATACCGATGATCCCGATGAGGCAGTAAAACAGATAGAAGCACTGAGAAATGCTCCAACCGGCTGGATGAAGGAGACTCCCGAGCTGACAAAGCTTGAGGACTTTCAGGTATCTCCTGATAAAAGCAGATACACAGTTGATGTGGACGATGTGCCCTTTGAATGTCTGTATTTTCCCAGTGAACACCGCAAGCTCTATATAATGCTGTCAGGTGGCAGGGCAGCGGGAGTGTTCAAGTATCCTGTGTTTATGAGATGGAAATTCAGCCCGTATTTCAAGGGACATATGCTATGTGTAGACGATCCGATGTTCCATTTTCATAAAAAGGTATCTCATGCAAATTGGTTTTATGGCACACCTGAAAAATCATATCTCGTTTTGCTTCTGAAAATTGTTAAAAAGCTGATGGATCAGTTTTCCATCAGTGCCGAGGATGTTACATTCATAGGCAGCTCAGCTGGCGGATATGCTGCTATTTATCTTGCAAATCTACTTGACTACTCTTCAGCTATCGCAATGAATCCTCAGTTATCTCCTGCCGATTGGTACCCTGAGGAAACTCTCAGAGATTTTAGCAGCTGGGGGATAGATCTGACTTCAGATAATGATCCGTTTAATCGCAACAAGCTTATGATTACTAATCCGAAGTCATGGTATTTTATTACCGTTAATCAGAAAAGCGCAATTGATTTTCGTGGCCAGCTAAAAACCTTTTATGAGAACAGCAAAATAACCCCAAAGTTTGGTCTTACTCAAAAGGATAATATCCTTTTCTGGGTTTTATCTGTTGAAAGTAAAGATAAGCACGTAGTTTATTTTGATAAAGCCGGTCTTTCGATGTGCGACTTTATGCTCCAGCAAGTGAGAAAAGGGTTTGACGCAAACCAGCTTTATTCGATCAGTCAGTTAATTAATGAGCTGACTGTCGAAAGATATCGATTGATGACAAGGATCATGGATCTTAGTTCTACTGACAGGTACGATGTAAAACCCAATAGAAAAAAATACCACATTGTGCCCGGAAATCTTGTCCTTGAGCATGAATCCGGTGGGATATGCTTTGATTTTGACCGCAATACCTGGGAATCCCAACTGGTAAATAATAAGTTAATGCTCACAACACGGCCAGTTAACCCTCCCATTGGCAAATATGCAGCCCTGCCGCTGGCGCGCAAGCTTGAGAAGGGTAAGGAGTATGTCTTGAAGCTTAGGTTTATGCTCATGACGAAAAGTAACAATTATTATTTTCTAATTAAACAGTCAATGAGCGCAAACACTCAGCTCATCTATAACCATACTGTCAACCATTCCGAGCCTTTAGGCTGGACCGAAAAAGAGATTGTTTTTTCACCGTCGAGTGATGTCTACGATGAATTTATGATCGGAGCTAATCAGCTCAGGGGTGAGGATGCTTTTATCAGCTTTGACTATATTACGATTACAGAGAAAACTACATGAAATGAAGCATAATGCGGCAATTCTGTTCATTATGGAATAGATTTGCCGCTTTTCTTCAATAAAAGTCTTGACAAAGACAGAAAAACAATGTAAAATAATAAAGTGGCCTAAATAAGAAATATGTCTTCGTAGCTCAGCAGGATAGAGCGTTCGCCTCCTAAGCGAAAGGTCGTGGGTTCGAATCCCGCCGAGGACGCCAGAAAAGCCCCTGTACATCAGTACAGGGGCTTAAATAATGAAGAATAGAGAATAAATAATAGTGAATAGAGATGTCTGATACTAATCCTCAATAAAAGGCTGACAAGAGAGCAAAGGTGTGGTATAATAGTCAAGGGTGATAATTATGGCAAAGAAATACGAAATCAGCGAAGA